>NZ_AFAL01000427.1 GCF_000193225.1 Verminephrobacter aporrectodeae subsp. tuberculatae At4
CGTTGCAGCGCTGCGTGGTCTGCGAGCGCGCGTACGAGGCGCCCGACATGGCCCGCTGCCCGGCGTACGGGGGCGCGATCTGCTCGCTGTGTTGCACGCTCGACGCGCGCTGCGGCGACCTGTGCAAGCCCCACGCGCGCCTGGCCGTGCAATGGTCCGCGGCGCTGCGCTGGCTGCTGCCGCGCGCCGTCTGGCGCTACCTGGACACGGGCCTGGGGCATTTTCTGCTGCTCATGCTGGTGATCGCGCCGCTGCTGGCCGCGGTGCTCGGGCTGCTGTACCACCAGGAACTCGCCAGCATCGCCCGCTCCGGCGCCGAGCCGCTGGCCGCGGTGGTGCTGCGCTCCGGGCTGCTCAAGGCCTATTTGGCGCTGCTCGTGATCGCGGGAATCGTCGCCTGGTGGCTGGTGCTTGCGCACAAGAGCCGCCAGGTGGCGCAGGAGGAGTCGAACCGCCAGACGGGCCTGCTCGTGCGCGAGATCGAACTGCACCGCCAGACCGACGCGGCCCTGCAGACCGCGCGCCAGGTCGCCGAGCAGGCGCGCCGGGTGGCGGAGGCGGCGCAGCACGCCGCCGACCAGGCGAACCAGGCCAAGAGCCGCTACATCAGCGCCATCAGCCACGAGATCCGCACGCCGCTGAACAGCATCCTGGGCTACGCGCAGCTCATGGACGAAGACGCTGGCGTGCCGCCGCACCGCAGGCAGGCGGTGCGGGTGATCCGGCGCGGGGGCGAACACCTGCTGTCGCTCGTCGAGGGCACGCTGGACATCGCGCGCATCGAGTCCGGAAAGCTCCGGCTCGACGTGGCGCCCATGCGTTTTGCCGACGGCCTGCACGAGATCGCCAGCCTGTTCGAATTGCAGGCTGCCGCCAAGGGGCTGGCCTTTTCCTTCGAGCCGCAGGGCGTGCTGCCGCAGGTGGTGCGCGCCGACGAAAAGCGCCTGCGCCAGATCCTCATCAACCTGCTGGGCAACGCCGTCAAGTTCAGCGTGCATGGCACGGTCACGCTGCGCGTGCGCCATGCGCGCGAGATCGCGCGCATCGACGTGCAGGACACCGGGCCGGGCCTTGACGCGGGCGAAATCGAGCGCATTTTCGAGCCCTTTGCCCGCGGCGGATCGGGTGGCAGCACGACGAGCGGCGCACCCGGTGCCGGGCTGGGCCTGACGATTGCCAAGATGCTCACGGTGCTCATGGGCGGTGAACTCAGCGTGAGCAGCCAGCCCGGCGTGGGATCGGTGTTCCAGGTCAAGCTCTTCCTGCCCGAGGTGCACGCCGACGCGTCCGGCAAGGCCGCGCCGGCGGTAGCGGCCCCGCGCGTGCGCAGGGGCTACGTCGGCGTGCGGCGCCGCATCCTGCTCGTCGACAACGAAGAGCAGGACCGCGAACTGCTCGTGCAATTGCTCGCTTCCCTGGGCTTTGAACTGCGCCAGGCCGCCAGCGGCCACGCCGCGCTGGACCTGCTGGCCAGCGGCTACCGGCCGCACGCGATCCTCATGGACCTGGCCATGCCGGGGATCGACGGCTGGGAGACGATCCGCCGCATCCGCGCGCTGGGGGACGACCGCCGGTGCGCGCGCGTTGACGCGCACATCGCCATCGTTTCGGCCAACGCCTTCGACAAGGCCCTGGACAACGACGTGGGAATCGACCCCGAGGACTTCATCGTCAAGCCCGTGCGCCACAGCGAACTGCTCGACTGGCTCGAGCGCCGCCTGGATCTGCAATGGCAGCAGGACGCAGCGCCGTCCGTGCTCCCCGCGCCGGTCCCGACCCCGGTCACCAGCGCCGCGCCGCCCGGGCTCCTCCCCGTGCCGGCCACGACCCCGACGATGACCCCGACGATGACCCCGACGACCACGACCACGAGCGCAGCGCCGCAGCCCTTCACGTACCCCGACGCGGCCGCGCTGGCCGCGCTGGCGCGGGTGCTGGAACTGGGCCATTACCGCGGAATCATCGACCGGCTGGACGCGATCGGGCGCGACCAGCCCGCGCACGGCGCCTTCGTGCGGCGCATGCGGCAGTTGGCCCAGGAGTTCCAGTTCGACGCCATGGAGCGGATTCTTGGGCAGGCGCCAGAATGATCTGCGACGCAGCTGTCCCCCTTGCGCCGCCGGCGGCGCTGTCGGCGCCGGCCCCCGCCGTGCCCGGGGGCAGCGACGTGGTCCTGGTCGTAGACGACGTTCCCGACAACCTGGCCATGCTGCACGACGCGCTCGACGAATCGGGCTACACCGTGCTGCTCGCCACGCGCGGCGAAGCCGCACTGCAGCGTGCGGCGCAGGCCCTGCCCGACATCATCCTGCTCGACGCCCTGATGCCCGGAATGGACGGCTTTGAAGTCGCGCGGCGCCTGAAGGCCGCGCCCGCCACGGCGCACATCCCGATCATCTTCATGACCGGGCTGACCGAAACCGAGCACCTGGTGGCCGCGCTCGAGGCCGGGGGAATCGACTACGTGACCAAGCCCATCAAGCCGCGCGAGGTGCTGGCCCGCATGGGCGTGCACCTGGGCGCCGCCCGCCGGGCCCGGCAGGACGCGAGCCAGGCGCACCAGGCGCGCAATGCGCTCGACGCCTTCGGCTGCGCGAGCATCACGCTGCGCGCCGGCGACGGCCGCATCCTGTGGCAGACCCCGTTGGCGCGCGAACTGCTGCAGGGCTGGTTCGGCGCCACCGGCCCCTGGGCGCCCGAGTCGGTGCGCGACTGGCTGCGCCGCCACGTGCTCGCCGAAAATTCCGCCGGACCGCCGGCGCCCGCGCGCACCGAGCCCGCGCAGCTGAACGTCGAACAGGGCGCGCGCCGCCTCACGTTCCGGCTGCACCAGCAGGCGGGCGACAGCGCGGGCGGGGGCGATTGGCTGATCGTCATGCGCGAGTCCTCGGACGCGCAGATCATCGGCTCCATGGGCCTTGCGTTCGGGCTCACCGCGCGCGAGGCCGAGGTGCTCTACTGGGTCGTCAAGGGCAAGATCAACCGCGACATCGGCGCCATCCTGGGCGCGAGCCCCGCGACGGTGAAGAAGCACCTGGAGCGCGTGTTCGCCAAGCTCGGTGTGGAAACGCGCACCGCCGCAGCGGCCATGGCGCTGAACCGGGTGCGTTTGCTGCACCCCCAGTTCGGGGGCTGAGATACTGCCCAGCAGGCCCCGTGGGCGCGCCCACGGTATCGCGCACGCAGCACCTTGGCTTCAGGCCCGGCCAGGCACGGGGTGGGGGCTGCCCCCCGGGCGTGCCTGCGTCCGGTCGAGCACGTGGCGTGTCATGGACTGGGCCAGGGCCTCGTCGGCGAGGAATACCTCGGTCCGGTCGCATTCCTGCGCGAGTCTGTGCGCCTCGTCCTCGTTGTGGCTGCGCACCACGGTCTCGATGGTCGGGTTCAGCGCGCGCGCCGTGGCGATGATCTGGCGCACGTTCATGGTGTCGGGGGTGGCAATCACCAGCAGGTAGGCCTGGGCGATATGCGCCTGGATCAGCACCGCGGGATCCTCCGCGTCGCCAAACACCGCAGCAATGCCCTCGGCGCGCAGCGACTCCACCCGCTTGCGGTTCTGCTCGGCGACCACGAACGCAATGCCATGCGCAGTCAGCGCGCTCGCCACGCGGCGCCCGAGCCGGCCATGGCCCACGAGGACCACCTGCCGGGCAAGCAGCTGCGAATTCGTCCCCATCGGCAATTCCGCGAGCGGGTCGTTGCGCTGCTCCAGACGCCGCGCCAGCACGCAGTGCGTGCGCAGCCATTCTTCCAGCGGTGCAATGGCGTGGAAGAGCAGCGGGTTCAGCGCCATCGAGATGAGCGCCCCGGCGAGCACCAGGCTCGCGCCCTCGGGCGGCAGCAGCCCCAGGGACGAGCCCAGCGACACCAGGATGAAAGAGAACTCGCCAATCTGCGCCAGACTCGCAGACACCGTGAGCGCCGTGTTCAGCCGGTAGCGCAGGGCCAGCACCAGCGCGGCGGCGGCCAGGGTCTTGCCGAGCATGATGATCGCCAGCACCGCGAGCACTTGCAGGGGCCGCTCCCACAGAACGGCCGGGTTGAAGAGCATGCCGACGGAGACGAAGAACAGCACGGCAAACGCATCGCGCAGCGGCAGCGATTGCTGCGCCGCGCGGTGGCTGAACTCCGACTCGCGCATCACCATGCCGGCGAAGAAGGCGCCGAGCGCGAACGACACGCCAAACAAGGCCGCTGACCCGAAGGCAATGCCCACGGCCGCCGCCACCACGCACAGGGTGAACAGCTCGCGCGAACCGGTGCGCGCCACCTGCCATAGCATCCAGGGGAACAGGCGCCGCCCGACCAGAAGCATCAGCGCCACGAAGCCGCCGACCTGCAGCAGCGTCCACCCCAGGGTCTGCCAAAGCTGCGCGGCATTCAGCGGCGCGTCCGATCCCCCCTTGAGCCACTCGGCCAGCGGCGGCAGCAGCACCAGGACCAGCACCATGGCGAGGTCTTCCACGACCAGCCAGCCCACGGCGACCCGACCGGTGTAGCTGTTGAGGATTCCCCGGGCCTCGAGGGCCCGCAGCAGCACCACCGTGCTCGCCACCGAGAGTGCCAGGCCAAACACCAGGGCCGCGCCAAGCCCCCAGCCCCACCAGGTGGCCAGCGCCATTCCCAGCGCCGTCGCGACCATCATCTGCACCACGGCGCCGGGCAGCGCAATCTTGCGCACGGCGAGCAAATCGCCAAAGGAAAAATGCAGGCCCACGCCGAACATCAGCAGCATCACGCCAATCTCGGCGAGCTGGCTGGCCATGGCGGCGTCGGCGACGAAACCCGGGGTAAACGGACCGATGAGCACACCGGCGACCAGATACCCTACCAGCGCGGGCAGACGCAGGCGTGCAGCGACGAACCCCAGCACCAAAGCCAGCCCGAGTGCAGCGGCGATGGTGTGGATGAGGGGGACACTGTGCGGCATGGGGAGATTCGCTTCAGGGCGGTGGTGGGCGCGTGTGCATGGGACCTCGTTATGGCAAGCACACCCCGCAGCCCAGAGCGGGACATGCACCGTGCGGCGGCTGCAATCCGCATGGCAAGTCTGGCTTGCCAGGGAAGTGGCGCCGACCTGAAGAACCGAAACCGGCGCTGCAACAGCATGTGCGCTGCAGCGCCGGTGCGCGTTTGGGGTGGCTGATGGGGCTCGAACCCACGACAACAGGAATCACAATCCTGGACTCTACCAACTGAGCTACAGCCACCGTAGCCCTGGATTATAGCCAGGGCTTTTTGCCCCGAAGCCGGGGCGCGGCGCTCAATTCTCCGCAGCGCCCGCCAGGTCGATGGCCTGCGGGCGGGCGACCTGGATTTGGACCTTGAAGCGTTGCTTGAGCAGCGCGTAGTAGGCCTGCTCCTCGGCCGCCGTCAGCCACTGCAGGTACTTTTGCTGCTCCTGCTGCGCGCGCTGCGCGTCGGGGGCCTTGCGCGCGACGACGCGGTTCACCTTGACCACGGCGTAGCCCTCGGCCCCGAGATCGACGCCCACCCATGCCGGCAGCGCATCCACCGGCGCACGCAGGGCGGCGTCGATCACGGGGCGCGGCAGGTTCTGGCTCTGCTCGCGCGACACCAGGGCGGCGGCGGTCAGGCCCGTCGCCGTTGCGGGGGCATCCTTCCAGGCCGCCAGCTTGGTCTGGCCCGACTGGCGCGCCAGTTCGACGGACTTTTCCGCCCGGTAGAGGCTGCGCACGTGGGCACGCACTTCTTCGAATGGCGGGGTCGCCGCGGGGGTGTACTGGGTGACGCGGCCGGCTGCCAGCTGGTTCGGGCCGGTTTCCACGGCCTGGGTGTTGCGCTTGTTTTGCAGTGCGTCCGGGGCGAACAGGGCTTGCAGGAACTGGGCGTTGGCCAGCGGGCCCTGGGCACCGGGCGCGGGGCTGCGGGTCACGCCCGCGGCCGTTTGCAGCGGGAGCTGGAACTTCTCGGCCACGGCCTGCAAGCTGTCGGCCTGCTCGTACACGGCGTTGCTGAACGCTTCGGCGAGCTCGGCAAACTTGCGCTGCGCCTGCTGCTGCCGCAGTTCCTCTTCCAGGGAGGGGCGCAGTTCCTCGAAGCTGGGCGGCGCCTTGACATCGGTCAGCACGATGATGTGGTATCCGAAGTCGGTTTCCACCAGGTCGCTGATCTCGCCTTTCTTGAGCGCGAAGACGGCGTCCTCGAACGGCTTGACCATGGCGCCCCGGGAAAAGAAGTTCAGATCGCCCCCGGCCTCGGCCGAGCCCTTGTCGTCCGACGCACTCTTGGCCACTTCGGCAAAGCCCGCAGGGTTTTTGCGCACTTGGGCGAGCAGTTGCGCGGCCCGTTCCTTGGCCCTCTCGCGCTCCGCAGCCGGGGCGTCCCGGGGCGCGTTGACGAGGATATGGCTGGCGCGGCGCTCCTGCTTGCCGGCCAGACGCGCCTGGTTCTCCTGGTAGTACGTGCGCAGGTCTTCTTCGCTCAGGTGGATTGCCGCGCGCAGGCTGCCCGGGTCCAGCAGCAGATACTCCACGCTCGCCTGCTCGGTGCGTTGCAACTGCGTGGTGTGCGCTTGGTAGTAGGCCTGCAGTTCGGCGTCCGTGGCGGCGACCTTGGCGGAAAAATCGGCCGCGTTGAAACGCGCGAGTTGAATCTCGCGCTGCCCGTACAGCGCGTCGAGCGCGAGCCGGGCCGACTCCTGCGTGCCGAAGGCGGTACGCCGCACCCCGTCCATGACCTGGTTGACGGAGAGGCTGCGGCGCATGTCGGCCTCGAAGCCTTCCGGTGTCAGGCCCAGGCCGGCGGTCAGGGCGCGGTAGGCATCCGCATCGAGCGTGCCGTCGGCGCGCCTGAGCCGCGCGATCTCCGGAATCTCCTGGAGGCTGCTGGCCAGGCGCGCGTCGTTCGTCACGAGGCGCATCGCGTGCGCGGCCGCCGTGAGCACGCGCTCGCGCACCAGGCGCTCCAGCGTGGCGTAACGCGCCTGGGGGGAGTCGAGCAGTTTCGGGTCAACCGTGGGCGCTTGCGCACGGATGCGGTCGCTCTGCGTGCGGTGCGCACTGTCCCAGTCGGTTTGGCGGATCTTGCTGCCATCGACGCGTGCCACCACCGGGCTCTTTTCGGAGAAGTAGTTGCTGTTCATGCCCACCAGCACGAACGAGGGAATGATCAGCAAGAACAACAAGACGATGACGATCTTGGAGTGCTTGCGGATGGCTTCAAACATGGTCGATCTTTCGCAAGAGGAAAAAGCAAAAGGCGAACTTGCGTTCGCCTTCGGTCGGTGGTGGTGGTGGGTCCTGACGGTCTCGAACCGCCGACCTACTCCGTGTAAAGGAGCCGCTCTACCAACTGAGCTAAGGACCCTGCCAGAGCCGCGGTGTTCAGTTCAGGGCGTCTTTCAGCGCCTTGCCGGGACGGAACTTCACCACTTTGGCGGCCTTGATTTTAATCGGTACCTTGGTGCGCGGATTGCGGCCCATGCGGGCTGCGCGTTTGGTCACGAGGAAGGAACCAAAACCGACAAGCGAAACGGTGCCGCCTTTCTTCAAAGTTTTCTTCACCGCTTCGATCGTGGATTCCAGAGCCCGCGCGGCGGCGGCCTTGGAGATGTCGGCGTTGGTAGCAATATGCTCGATCAATTCGGTTTTGTTCACAAAGAGCCTCTCGGAAAAGAGTTGATGGAATGTCTCGGGGGTTCTGGCCTTCACCGGTCCGACGGCCCATCCCGGCGCATGCGCGGCGGGGAGGTAGGACGGGGAAGTGACTGAGCCAAGCAGACGCTGCCGCATCGGATTAAAGCCATCGAGTTTCCGGGTGTCAATACGGCACGTCGTTTTGTGTCGGTGCGGCGGCGAATTTTAGCCACATTTCATTTCGAGCAGCGACGGGGCTTGCAGGGCGATTTCGCCCGAAACGGGCCGCAGGGGCTCGATTGCATGCCGGGTACCCAATCCCGCAAACGCTTCAGGCGGTGCCGAGCGCTTCGGCAATGGCCCTGCCCACGTCCCGGGTACTGGATTTCCCTCCCATGTCGGGCGTGCGCGGGCCGCCGCCCTTCGGGTCGAGAACGGCCTCGATGGCGGCCAGCACGGCGTCGTGCGCTGCGCGGTAGCCAAGGAAGTCGAGCAGCATCGCGCCGCACCAGATCTGGCCGATCGGGTTCGCGATGCCCTTGCCCGCAATGTCCGGCGCCGAGCCGTGTACCGGCTCGAACAGCGAGGGCGCGGTGCGCTCCGGGTTCAGGTTGGCGCTGGGCGCGATGCCTATGGTTCCGGTGCAGGCCGGGCCCAGGTCGCTCAGGATGTCGCCGAACAGGTTGCTCGCGACGACCACGTCGAAGAAGTCGGGGCGCTGCACGAAATGCGCCGTGAGGATGTCGATGTGAAACTTGTCCTGCGTCACGTCGGGGTAGGACTTGGCCATCTCGGCCACGCGCTCGTCCCAGAAGGGCATGGTGATGGCGATGCCGTTGGACTTGGTGGCGCTGCTCAGGTGCTTCTTCGGGCGCGTGCGGGCCAGGTCGAAGGCGAACCTGAGCACCCGGTCGACGCCGTGGCGCGACATGACCGTCTCCTGCATCACGATCTCGCGCGCCGTGCCCGCGTACATGCGGCCGCCGACGCTCGAGTATTCGCCCTCGGTGTTTTCGCGCACGATGAGCATGTCGATCTCGCCCGGCAGGCGCGGGCTGCCGTCGCGCCGCACCACGGGCGCGGTCACACCGGGCATGAGGCGCGCGGGGCGCAGGTTCACGTACTGGTCGAACTCGCGCCGAAACAGCAGCAGCGAGCCCCACAGCGAGACATGGTCGGCGATTTTCTCGGGCCAACCGACGGCGCCAAAGTAGATCGCCTCGTGGCCGCCGATCTGCTCCTTCCAGTCGTCGGGAAGCATCTGGCCGTGCTGCTCGCAATAGTCCCAGCTGGCGAAGCCGAATGCGTCGAATTGCAGGTCGATGCCGAACCGGCGCGCCGCCGCGTCGAGCACGCGCAGGCCCTCGGGCATGACTTCCTTGCCGATGCCGTCGCCGGCGATGACGGCAATGCGATGTTTTGTTGCCACGCATTGGCTCCTGAAAAATGGGCTCTTGAAAAGGGGGCCGATCCGGTTGCGGGTGCCTCTTCTACCGCACACGCGCCCGGATTTCGGGCAGTGCCTTTTGCAGGTAGTACACCATGGACCAGACCGTCAGCACCGCCGACACCCAGATCAGCCAAGTGCCCCACAGGCCGGTGTCGATTACGCCGAGCAGGCGCCCGTCGTACAGCAGGAAGGGGATGGCCAGCATCTGCACCACGGTCTTGATCTTGCCGACCAGGTGCACGGCCACGCTCTTGCTGGCGCCGATCTGCGCCATCCATTCGCGCAGCGCGGAGATCGCGATCTCGCGCCCGATGATGATGAGCGCGACGAACACGTCGGCGCGCTGCAACTGCACCAGCACCAGAAGCGACGCGCAGACGAGGAATTTGTCGGCCACCGGGTCCAGAAAGGCGCCGAAGGACGAGGTCTGGTTCAGCCTGCGGGCCAGGTAGCCGTCGAGCCAGTCGGTGGCGGCGAACAGCACGAACAGCACGGTGGCAATCAGGTTGCGCATCGCCGGGTTCAGCGGCATATAGAACACCCCCACGATCAAAGGTATCGCGACGATGCGCGCCCAAGTCATCAGGGTGGGGATAGTCCAGAACATGGCGGCGATTGTGTCACGCTGGCGCGCGGCCCCGGCGGGCGGCTTGCGGCGCGGAACGGGGCCCTTTGCCGCGTCCAGCCTGGATGGGTTTTGCCCCCGGCGCGCGCCGGAGGGCGGCAAGAAATGCAAGTTTGGCGTCAGAAAAGTTGCGCGGGTCGGGCTTA
>NZ_AFAL01000426.1 GCF_000193225.1 Verminephrobacter aporrectodeae subsp. tuberculatae At4
GGTCACGCTCTGACCATGCGCCACGGGGGTGGTCAGCGTCAGCGTGACGGTCTTGGCCACCGCGTCCACGGCGGTCGCAGTGACGGCGTTGGCGTTGCCTCCGACAAGCACCGCAAAGGCATCGTTGGTCGGCTTGCGATACGGGGTCGCGTCGAGCTGGTTCGCGTCGTCGAAGCTGAGCACCAGTTGGTTGCCGCGGACCGTGGCGCTGCTGAGCGTCGGGGGCGTGGTTTCCTCACTGGTCTGGATCACGGCCTTTTCGCTGAAGTTCGCCGCATAGTTGCCGGCAACGTCCCGCACCCCACCGGATTCGGGCCTGGTGTAGCTGACGGTCAAGGTCTCCGTTTCGGTCACGGCGCGGTCCAGAAACAGCGACACGGCCCTGAGCGTTGAGTGCACCATGGCGGCGTTCACGGTGATGGCCGTGCCCGTGCTGCTGCTCACCCTGAAGCTGGTGGGCGTGGCGAGCAATTCCCCCAGCAGGGTGCTGGCTTCGGTGTAGTAGATCACCATTCCGATGCCACGGACCCTGGCGCTATGGAACTCCGGGGGCGTGGTGTCTGCTGGCGGGGGCGTGGTGTCTCCCGGCGCGGGCGTGGTGTCTGTTTGCTCGGCCATGTTGTCTGCTGGCGTGTTGTTGACCGCCGCTGTGGCCGCGAAGCTGGCCACGTCGTTGCCGGCGGCGTCCTGGATGGCGTTGGCGTCGTTGCCGGTCGTGGGGTCGGTGTAGGCAACGGTCACGCTCTGACCCCGCGTCACGGGGGTGCTCAGCGTCAGCGTGACGGTCTTGGCCGCCGCGTCCACGGCGATCGCAGTGACGGCGTTGGCGTTGTCTCCGACACGCACCGCAAAGGCCTCGCCCGCCGGCTTGCGGTCCGGGTTCGCGTCCAGTTGGCTCGCGTCGTTGAAGCTGAGCACCAATTGGCTTGCGTTGACCACGGCGCTGCTGAGCACCGGGGGCGTGGTGTCTGCTGTCGTGTTGTTGGTCACCTCCTTGTTGCTGAAGTTCAGCGCATTGTTGCCGCGAACGTCCTGCACCCCTTGACCGAACGTGGGCTTGGTGTAGCTGACGGTCACCATCTCCGCTACGGCCACGGCGCGGCTCAGTGTCAGCGTCACGGTCTTGGCGTATATGTTCATCGCGACGCCGGTGACGGTGATGGCCGCCGTGCCTGCGCCGGTGTTGACCGTAAAGCCGACATTGCGTATGAGTGCTATCGGGTTCAGGGTGCCGGCTTCCGTGTACGTGAGCACCAGTTGGTGGCCTTCGACCGTGGCGGTGTTGACCTCCGGGGGCGTGGTGTCTGCTCGCGCGGGCCCTGTTGGCGGCATGGGCCATATTTTTGTTTTGGCGCTGTCCTGCTCGGTGGCCGTATCGACTATTTCGGTCGGTGATGTGTTGTCAGGCATGGTTTTCCTTCGATGGTGAATGGGTGTTGGATGGGGTTTGGGCTCCTGCCACGCGGTGGACAGGGCCCTTGGTTTGCGCTGGTGCTACTTCATGCGGGCGATGCGGCGGCGGGTGCGCCGCGTGCCCGGGGTGATGGGCTTGCCCGTGGCTTGGATGCCTTGGTCGTTGATCCTGGCGTGCTCCGTTGCTGCGCACGGGGGTGCTTGCGAAGTCCGCCGGCAATGTGTGATCGTCCCCTTGTCTCTGCTGCCGGCCCCGGCAGGGGGTTGCGTTGGACCCCGCGCCAGCGGCGCAGGATGCGGCGGCTGGCGCCCGAGCCCTTGGCGATTCGGCAGACGGGGAGCAATGCTTGGCACGGTTGTGTGTCATGTCCTGTCATAAATTGCTTTTTGAAACGTTGGCAGTGTAACCACTGTTTACGGAAAATTTTCAATTCCAGTTTATTTTTTGGGCATTTATCTGCTGTGCCCCTTGCTTCGCCACCGTGCGGAGCCTCCCCCGAGGGGTCTGCGGCGTGGATGGGCGCTGGCGATCGACCGCGGCGCGGTGCCGCTGCGCACCGGGCGGCTCCCTGTAGCGAGGGGCCCGAAGCGGGGGCTGCGGTTCGGGGCGGTCGGCGGATTCGTCGACTGCGCGGGGATCCAGGGGTTCGCCGAAGGGGCCCGGGGCGATCTGGCGTTTGTTGGTTTTTATACAAGAATAAACGTCAGATATGTGACTGTTTTGCTCATGGAATACCCACCGGGCGGCGGATTTTTGGGCATTGCATCTATTCCCCCATGGCCTTGCTCCCTCCGGGGGATGGGGCGTTGGCGGTTGCTGGCGATCGCCAACGGGCGGTCCTGGAAGCGAGCGCGCGCGTGGCCTTCCGTTCTCGCTGGTTGAGCCGTTGGACTGGTCTGACGCAGTGATCGAAGAGAATGACCGCAAGGACTACGGCGAGCGCCGATTCCGTGTTCTCGGCTTCATTCGGGGCCGATTGCACGCGATGGTGTTCACACCACGTGCTGGCAAGGTGCATGTCATCAGCCTGCGCAAAGCGAACCAACGAGAGGTGAGAAAGCATGCGCAAGAAAACCAGGCCTGAACTTCCGGACGACGAGAACCCGGAATGGACGCAGGAGGACTTCGCCAAGGCGCGTCCGGCGAGCGAGGTATTGCCCCAAATTTTTGGCGCGGAGGTCGCCAAGAAAATGCTCAGGCCCCGTGGCCGCCCACGGGCCGAGTTCCCGAAGGAGCGCATCAACATCCGGCTGTCGCACACGGTGATTGCGCATTTCAAGTCGGCAGGCGAAGGCTGGCAGACGCGCATTGATGCCGCTCTGCGCGAGTTCATCGCCGAGCATCCGCCCGGTCGTTGACGGGCTGCCCGGGCCCGATGGGGTCATCGTGGAGCGCGCTGTGGATGGGGGCGAGGTGCTTCGTCATTCCGCGAAGGGCTGGCGCTGATCGACGGCGTGGAGACGCAGCTGCGCCGCTCTACAGGGCGGTTGCAAGCGCGTGCGCGTGCGACCGGGGTGCCGGGCTGAGGCTGGTTCCGAGGCGCCCCCGGTGTCGCTCCCGGGAGGCCCGGCGCCTGCGGCCGGAGGGCGATGGATAATCGCGCCCCATGAGCATCCTCATCAAAAGCGCCGAAGACATCGCCGGCATGCGTCTGGCGTGTCGCCTGGCATCCGAAGTGCTGGACCATATTGGAGCGCACGTCCGGCCCGGAATCAGCACCCACGACATCGACCAGCTGGGCGCCAAATGCATGGCCCGGCAGGGGACGGTGTCGGCCACCGTGGGTTATCAGCCGCCCGGTTATCCGCCCTACCCGGCGTCGCTATGCACCTCGGTGAACCATGTGGTCTGCCATGGAATTCCGAACGACAAGCCGCTGAAAAAGGGCGACATCGTGAACGTGGACGTCACCGTCATCACCCCGGACGGCTGGCATGGCGACAACAGCCGCATGTACCTGGTCGGCGAGACCTCGATTGCCGCCAAGCGCCTGTGCGCCGTCACTTTCGACGCGATGTGGCACGGCATCGCACAGGTCAGGCCCGGCGCGCATCTGGGCGACGTGGGGTACGCGATCCAGAAGTTCGCCGAGAGCCATGGCTTTTCCATCGTGCGTGAGTTCTGCGGCCACGGCATCGGCAAGAGGTTCCACGAAGCGCCGCAGGTGCTGCACTACGGCAGCCCCGGAACGTTTGAGGAGCTCCGCCCCGGCATGGTCTTTACCATCGAGCCGATGGTCAACGCGGGCCGCCGCGAGGTCAAGGAATTGGGCCGCGACGGCTGGACCATCGTGACCCGGGACCACAGCCTTTCGGCGCAATGGGAGCACACCGTGCTGGTCACGCCCACCGGGTACGAGGTGATGACCCTGTCGGCGGGGTCGCCGCCGCCGCCGGCCTTTGTGGCGGCGACCACCACATAGAGCCCCGAGCTATTGCAGTCGAGTCTGCCCTCTGCATCCGGAGAATCCCCATGACCACCACATTGCGCATAGCAGACTTTACCCGGTATCCAGGCGGACGATACAAGAGGATCAGCAAGTTCAGCGGTGAAGAATATCGGGACGATTACTTGGCCCCCGCCCTTGAAAAGAAAGAAATGGTCGTTGTGGTGCTGGATGGTACCGTTGGCTACGGCAGCAGCTTTCTGGATGAGTTGTTTGGCGGCATCGTCCGAAAAATGCATTGGCGCTCCGTGAGCGACTTCGACGCGCATATCTTGCTGCAATCCGAAGACCGCAGCTTCATCACCGAGACGCGGCAGTACGTGGCGGACGCCGTCAGTTCAAACAACACCGTTCGCCCATGACCCCCACAGCCTGGGATGCGCTGGCCAAGATCATTCCCCCTGTGTTGATCGTTGCCGGCTGGTACGTGGTGGTGTCCAACCAGGCGCGCCAATCCCGAAGGAAGGTCATCCGGGAAGAGTTGGAGACCTTGCTCACCCTCGTCACTGAGTTGGGTGAGATGGCGATAAAGTTTCACACGCATTCCTACGATGATGATCTGCGCCGGAATATATTGATTCGATTCGCGCGGATTACTCGGCGGGCGGAGTTGTTGCCCCGCATTGCCAGAACAAGCTGGATAACATGGGATGCGGTTGCGGCAAAACGCCTTCCGGACCCGACTGATCGCATTATCGCGCTACGCCAGGCAGTCACACTGCACCACTTTGATGACCCCAAACAACCCGCCCTGGGTACGGATTCCCGCGAAATGGATTTGATTGTGAATGCCTGCCACGATCTTCTGATGTCTCTGGACGAGATACTGATTACGGCGTTGGACTGAGCGCGTGTGCATTGGATAGACCGCATAGCCAAAGCAGGAGCACCCGTTCATGAACCTGAGCTACCTTGACCCCAAGATCGACTTGGTGTTCAAGCGCGTCTTCTCGCGCGCCAGTCTGCTCTTGGACTTTCTGAACGCCGTCCTGCCCTTGGACGCGCCCATCAAGTCCCTGACCTACCTGCCCGCCGAGCAGGCGCCGCAAGTCCCGGGCATGCGGTTTTCTTCCATCGTCGACGTCAAGTGCTGCGACCAGAGCGGTCAGGTGTTCGTCGTCGAAATGCAGATGCTGTGGACCGCCGCCTATTTCTCGCGCATCCAGTTCAGTGGCGACCAGGCCACCGTCAATCAACTCTCTTCGGACGCAGCCTACCAGTCGCTGTGCCCGGTCTACTCGGTCACGGTGCTGAACGATGTTTTCGCGAAAGGCCCCGGCGAGAAAGACCGCTGGCTGCACCACTACAAGATCACCAGGCTCGCCGATCACGACAAGGTTTTGCAAGGCTTGCAGTTCGTCATTCTGGAGTTGCCCAAATTCACGCCCAAAACGCGGGTCGAAAAGCAAGTGACTGCGCTGTGGTTGCGCTTTCTGCGCGACACCGGCAAGCCCGGTTTCGTACCCGATGAAGCCTTTCTGTCCTATCCGCCGGTGGCCAACGCGGTCAAGTCTCACCGAATTCAGGGGCTATAGCGCGGTCGAAATCGAGAGCTATCAGAAGTATCTCGATGCGCTGCGCAACGAAAAAAGCACCTTGCTCGATGCCGAGACTCAGGGGCGGGCGCGGGGGATGAAGGAGGGTATCAGGAAGGGGCGGGTTGAGGGATTGCAGAAGGGCATCGAGAAGGGACGCAAGCAAGAGAAACTGGCGCATGCACGCAATCTTTTGGCGCTGCTCGATGATGAGGCCATTGCGCAGGCCATCGGTTTGACCCTGCCTGCCATCAGAAAGCTGCGCCAAGGGGCTTGAGCGCCAAGGGCCATGCCCTGTTGGCCCCCGCCGTGGCCTATCCCCGCGAGCGCAGTCCCTCGGGCGAGGCGGCGTAGCCGGTCAACGTCCGCTCCGCGTGCAGCAAACGCCAGTCGAGCATTTTTTGCGCGTAGACCAGTTGCTGCGCGGCGTATTCGGGCTGTCCGGCGACGCTGTTCATTTGCTGCGGGTCGCGCCGCAGGTCGAAGAACAGGGGCGCGCAGGCGGCGAAGTGCACGTATTTGTAGTGCTCGTCCTGCACCACGGCCAGCGCGCATTCGTCCATCTCCAGGCCGAGTGCGGTTTCTGCCTGGGACGTGGAGATGTTGCGGAAGTCGTATTCGTAGTGGACCTCGGTGCGCCAGCGCGCAGGGGCTGCGCCTTCCCGAACGAAGGGCAGCAGCGAGCGGCCGTCGCAGGCCCGGGGCGTGGGCTGCCCCAACCAGTCGAGCAGGGTCGGCATGGTGTCTACGACCTCGGTGAAGTGATCCACCTGCGTGCCGCGCGTGCCGTCGGCCGCGCGCGACGGGTCGCGGATGACCAGCGGCACGTGGTAGCTCTGGTCGAAGTAGCCGATCTTGCCCAGCAGGTGGTGGTCGCCGAGTTGCTCGCCATGGTCGCTGGTCATCACGATCAGGGTGTCGTCCCACTGGCCCGTTTCCTTGAGGTAGCCAAAGACCCGGCCGAGCTGGTCGTCGATTTCGCGTATCAGGCCATAGTAGGTCGCGCGCATCTGGCGCACTTCGGCGTCGTCCATCGCGCTGCCCAGGCCCTGGCCGTTCTGGAAGAAGTTGCTGCGCGGGATGCTTTCCACGTAGTAGCGCAGCAGGGGGTGCTGCTGCCCTTCGGCCTGCGCGCTGGCCGCGCGCACGGGGGAGGGGCAGCGTGCGGGGTCGTACATCTCGTTGTAGGGCGCGGAGGCAATGAACGGCGGGTGCGGGTGCCAGTAGCCCAGGTGCAGAAACCAGGGCTTGTTGCGCGTGCTGCGCAGGTAATCGATTCCGAGCCCGGTGAACCAGGCCGTGTTCGACAGATGCGCGGGGATGCGGCTTGGCTTGCGGCTCGCGCCGATCTCGCCGGGGCCCAGGTCTTGCGGCAGAAAGAGGTCCCAGGGGTTCTCGGGCACGGAGAAGCCCTGCGCGGTGAGCCACGGGAAGTAGGTCTCCAACTTGGTCAGCCCCCAGGAGCCGACGGGCCGCCAGGCCTCCATGTCGGCGCCGAGCGAGCGAAAGCGCGGGTCCGCGTGCGCGGTCACGCGCGGGTCGGGGGTGGTGGTGGTGTAGCCGACCAGCGCCGGGTCGTAGCCGGCCTTGCGCAGTTCGAACGCGAGGTTCGTGTGGCGCGCGTCCAGCGGGGTGGTGTTCTGGACCTCCCGGTGGTTCATCATGTACAGGCCGGTCAGCAGGCTGGCGCGGCCCGGGCCGCAGGGGACGGCCTGGGTGTAGTGGCGTTTGAAGGTGACGCCTTCGGCGGCCAGCGCGGCGATATTCGGCGTCTCGACCACCGGGTGCCCGAGCATGGACAGGCAGTCTCCCCGCCACTGGTCGGCGATGATGAACAGCACGTTTTTTTTCTTCATGGCTTTCTCCTTACGGGGAATCATGGATGGTTTCAATGGGGCTGCGCAGCGGGATGGGGGCGAGCGCGCGGCCGGTCCCCGAGCATACCCAAGGTCGGTGAACGTCCGCTGCCGCGTGCGGCAAGCGCCCGTTGCGCATGCGCGCAGGCGAGTTGGTCAGGTCAGCGCAGGCTGGGGTCGAGGCGATCGCGCAACCAGTCCCCGAGCATGCCCACGGAGAAGCTGGTCAGGACGATCACGGCGCTCGGGGTGAGCAGCATCCAGGGCGCAGTTTGCAGGTATTCGCGGCCATAGCCGACCATATTCCCCAGGCTGGTCATCGGGGGCTGCACGCCAAGCCCCAGGAACGACAGGCCGGACTCCAGCAGGATCACTTCGGGGAAGGTCAGCGTGACGCCCACGATCAGGGTGCTGGCGATGTTCGGCAGCACGTGCAGCAGGTATACGCGCAGCGGCGAGGCGCCGATGTCGAACGCCGCAGCCGCGTACCCCTGCTCGTTGGCCGCGATGCACAGGCCGCGCGTGATGCGCGTCGAGCGCTCCCAGCCGTACAGGCCCATGAGCGCGATGAACAGGGTCAGCGTGTTGCCAAAGAAGGCCAGCACGGCGAGTGCAATGATCATGAACGGCATGGCCGCCTGGAAATCGACCAGGGTCAGGACGAGTTGCTCGACCCAGCCCCGGAAATGCGCCGCCAGAAATCCCAGAAAGACCCCCAGCGTGGCCGACAGCAGGGTGCTCACGAGGGCCACCAGCAGGCTGATGCGGATGGAGAGCATCAGGCGCGAGAGGATGTCCCGGCCCAACTCGTCCGTTCCCAGCCAGTGCTGCGCCGATCCGCCCATGAAGTACGGCGGCGCCAGCCGGGCCTGCAGGTCGATCTGGTTGTGCGCGTAGGGCGCCAGGTGGCCGGCGAGCAGCGCGACGGCGACGGTGGCGAGCATCCACAGCGCGCACAGCAGCACCAGCGGCGGGTAGGCGCGCAGCAGGTAGCGCAGGCGCTGGCGCCAGCCTGCGGTGGTGGGGACGGTGCTCTGCGGCAGGGCAATCGCAGACATATCAGTCCTTCGCAGCCCGGCCGTGGTGCAGCCGGGGGTCGATCCATCCGTACAGCGCATCGACGATGAGGTTTGACGTCACCATGGTCGCGGCCACGAGCAGCAGCAGGCTCTGCACCACGGCCAGATCGCGGTTGGCGACGGCAATGACCAGCAGCCGCCCGGCGCCGGGCCAGGAAAAAACGCTTTCCACGACCACGGTGCCGGCGATCAGGCTGCCGACCATGAAGCCGATGATGGTCACGGTCGGAATGGCGGCATTCGGCAGGGCGTGCCGGCGCACGACCGCGCGCCAGAGCAGGCCCTTGGCCGACGCCGTACGGATGTACGCCTGGCCCATCACCTCGAGCATCGCCGAGCGGGTGAAGCGGGCCAGCACGGCAGCGCCCCCCAGGCTCAGCGTGAGCACCGGCAGGATCGCGTGCCTCCAGCTGCCCGCGCCGCCGCTGGGCAGGCAGCCCAGGCCGACGGCGAAGACCAGCACCAGCACCAGGGCGAGAACGAAGCTGGGGATGGTGTGGCCGGCGACGGACAGGCCCATCACGCAGCGGTCCATGGCCGAGTTGCGGTGCAAGGCCGCGCAGACGCCGGCGGGCACGCCGATCAGCAGCTTGAGCACGAAGGCCGGCAGCGTGATCGCCAGCGTGGCGGGCAGATGCTGCATGACCAGCGCCATCGCCGGGCTGTTGTCGCGCATCGAGTAACCGAAATGGCCCTGCAGCAGGTTGCGCAGGAATCCCAGGTACTGCTGCCACAGCGGGGCGTCGAGCCCCCAGCTGCGGCGAAACGCTTGCAGCGCCTCGTGCGGGACGTCGGGCGAGAGGATCATCAGCGCCGGATCCCCGGACGAGCGCAGGATCAGGAAAGCAAAGCTGAGCACCAGAAAAATCGTCAGCAGCGCCCGCAGCAAGCGCACGACGAGGTAGGCCGGCATGCGCGTCAGGCCTGCGCCAGGAGGTGGCACGCGGCCGCGTGGCCGGGTGCGATTTCGCGCAGCGCAGGCCGCACGGCGCGGCACGCGGGCATGGCCTGCGCGCAGCGGCTGTGGAACGCGCATCCCGCAGGCGGCGCAGCGGGGTTGGGTGGCTCGCCCCGGAGCACGATGCGCGGCGCTCGCGTGCTGCGCCATGGCGACGGAACCGCCGCGACCAGGGCCTGCGTGTAGGGGTGCGCCGGATGGCTGAAGAGCGCTTGCGCCGTGCATTGCTCGACGATCCGGCCCAGGTACATCACGGCCACTTCGTGGCTCAGCTGGCGCACGACCTTGAGGTCGTGGCTGATGAACAGGTAGGCGAGCTGGTGCTGTTCCTGGAGGTCTTGCAGCAGATTGATCACCTGCGCCTGGATCGAAACGTCGAGCGCGGAGACGGGTTCATCGCAGACCAGCAGCGCAGGCCCGAGGATCAGCGCCCGCGCCAGCACCACGCGCTGGCGCTGGCCGCCCGAGAGCTCATGCGGGTAGCGCGCCATCAGCGCGGGGGTGAGCCCGACCGCGGCGAGCATCGCGCGGGCGCGCTCGCGGCGCTCGGCCGCCGTCCCCCGATGGAAAATCGCCAGCGGTTCCGCCACCTGGTCTTGCGCGGGCAGCCGGCGGTCGAGCGCCGCGAGCGGGTCCTGGTAGACCATCTGCATCCGCTGGCGCAAGGCGCGCCAGCGCGGGCCGCGCACCGAGGGCACGGGCTGGCCCTCGAAGAGCACCTCGCCGCCGGTGGGCGGCAGGAGCCCGAGCACCAGGCGGGCGGTGGTGGATTTTCCGCAACCCGACTCGCCGACCAGGCCCAGGGTCCGGCCCGCGGGCAGGCCGAGGGAGACACCGTCCACCGCGCGCAGGGTGGCGGGCCGGCGCCAGGGGGCGCTGCGCACCGGGTAATGGCGCGCGAGGTCCCGGACTTCAAGCAGGGGGTTCATGCGGCGCGCAGGGGGTGGATCGACGGCCATGCCGCCGCGGTCAGCGCCGTGCAGGCAATGGCGCTCGCCATCAGCCGGCCCAAAGTTGTCGTTGTCATGGGGGGTCTCCGTGTGCACCCCTGGACTATGGAAAACAAAATGTCCGGACGAAGGCAGTTGGATGACGCGTTCATGAACGCTGCGCTGCCCCTCCCCCTCTCGCACCCACGCACCCACGCACCGTGCGCGGCCGTGTCTCAGGTGCCGGCTTTCTTCAGCAGCGACAGGTGCGCGTGCGCGACGGTCCTCAGGCCGCTGCCGCTGCGGCGCCCGGCGTCGCCGGACTGGGAGGAGAGTTCGAGGCGGTACGCGAGCGCGACGAACAGGCTCTGCGCCAGGCCCATCGCGGCCGTGAGGGCGCGAAAGCCGAAGGTGGCGCTGTCTTGCACGATCAAGCTGGCCTCGGCCGCGCCCGCGATCGGGCCCATGCGGCTGTCGGTGATGGCGATGAGCCGCGCGCCGCGCTGCCGGGCCTGCTGCGCGAGCTGCACGGTTTCCTCGGCGTAGGGGGCGAACGAGATCGCAATCAGCGTGTCGCCGGCGCGCACTGAGCGTATCTGCCCCTGCTGCATGCTGCCGAGCGCGTTCAACAGGCCGATGCGCTTTTCGGTGTGTTGCAGCGCGTAGTCCAGGTACACGGCCACGGGAAACGAGCGGCGCGAGCCGGCGATCCAGATCGCCTGCGTGTTCGCCAGCAGTTCCACGGCGCGCGCAAAGTCCTGCTGGTCCAGCGTCTGGCGCAGCTGCTGCATCCCCGCGATGCTGCCCTTGATGAATTCGTCGGCGATTTCCTCGGGTTGCAGGTCCGGGGACCCGGACTCGATGAGCTCGCGCAGGCGCAGCTTGTACGCGCGCCCCGGCGCAATCTGCTCGGCCAGCCCTTCGCGGAACAAACGCTGCATCTCCGAGAAGCCGGAGAAGCCGAAACGCTTGGCAAAGCGCACCATGGCCGAGGGCTGCACGCCGCATTGCCCGGCCACCGACTGTATGCCTTCGAGCCCCAGCTGGTCGCGGTGCGCCTCGACGTGGCGCGAGATCACCTTGAGCTGCCGGCTCAGGCCGTCGTATTCCTGCGTGATGCAGTGCAGGAACTGTTCAACGGATTCGGGGGGGGCGGGGGTGGTTTCATCGCAGGGCACGAAATCGGCGATCGCGGCAGGCCCGATCGTAACCGCTCGTATGTTCCCGTTTCCGATGGCAATGCTGCGGCGCAGGCCATGCGCGGCTGCCGGGGCGGCGGACCCATGCGGACCATGCCAGCGCACGCGTCAGCAGTAATCGACCCAGACGCCGCCGGCGTCGGCCGAGCGCACGCAGTTCTCGACCCAGCGCACGCCCTCGACGCCCGCGTCGATGTCCGGGTAGCGGATTGTGCGCAGCGCCTCGGTGTCGCGCCGGTCGCTCGCGTCCATCGCCAGCGCAAAGCGGTAGTAGAGGTTCGACCAGGCCTCGAACAGCCCCTCGGGGTGGCCCGCGCTGATGCGGTCGTCGTGCAGCGCGTCCGGGTGCAGGTAGTCCATCCCGCGCTCGAACACCTGCGCCGGCGCGCCCTGGACCTCGTAGCGCAGCTGGTTGGGGTGCTCGTCCCACCATTCCAGGCTCGCCCGGGAGCCGATGACGCGGATCTTCTGGCCGTGCATGGAGCCGGCGTTCACCGCGCAGGCCCACAGGTAGCCGACGGCGCCGCCGCGGTACTGCATGATGGTGAAGGCGTTGTCCTCCAGCGGCGCGCGGCTCTTGACGAAGCTTTGCCGCGAGCACATCAGCCGCTCGATCTTCAGCCCGGGCAGCATCAGGCCGCAGATGTACAGCGGGTGCGTGCCGATGTCGCCGAGCACGTAGCTCGGGCCGGCGAACTTCGGGTCCACACGCCAGCGCGTCGATGGGTTGTCGCTCTCGAGCGGCGCGCTGTGGAAGCCGTGCGCGAACTGCATGTGCACGATGCGGACGTCGCCCAGGTCGCCGCGCGCGATCATCTCGCGCGCCTGCGTGATCAGCTGGTGGCCGGAGTAGCCGTAGGTGACCCCGACGATCTTGTTCTTTGCTTGCGCGAGTTCCCGCAGTTCCAGCGCCTGCGCGCTGCTCACGCACAGGGGTTTTTCGCAGACCACGTGCAGCCCGGCGTGCAGCGCGGCCTGGCAGATCTCGAAGTGGGTGTCGTTGGGCGTGGCGACGGATACCGCGCGCATGCCGTCCGGGCGGCGCGCCTCGGCCTCGAACAGGGTCTTGTAGTCGGCGTAGCAGCGCTGCGCGCTGAGCCCGAGCCGCTGGCCGAATGCGCGGCCGCGTTCGGCGTCGATGTCGAAGGCACCGGCGACGAGCGCGAAGCTGCCGTCGCGCAGCGCGGCCGAGCGGTGGACATAGCCAATCTGGCTGCTCTGCCCGCCCCCGACCATGCCCCAGGGGATGGGCAGGCCGGAAGGGATTTCTCCGTTGATCATGCTGCAAATACTCCTTGGTGGGTGTTCATGCGCGGCGCTTCTTGTTGCGGTACTGGTCGGCGATCACGGCCGCGACGATGATCACGCCCTTGACCATTTCCTGGTAGTAGGCGTCGATGCGGATAAAGGTAAAGCCCGAGGTCATGACGCCGAGGATCAGCACGCCGATCACGGTGCCGGTGATGCGCCCGAGCCCGCCGGCCGTCGAGGTGCCGCCGATGACCACCGCGGCGATCGCGTCGAGTTCGTACATCACCCCCATTCCGGACTGGCCGGAGATCGCGCGCGCGGCCGTCACGGTGCCCGCGATGCCGCTGAGCATGCCCGCGATCACGTAGATCCAGACCAGGTGCTGGCGCACGTTGATTCCCGAGACGATGGCCGCCTGGCGGTTCGCGCCGATGGCGTAGGTGGATTTGCCAAAGCGCGTGTAGCGCAGAACCACGTGGAACACCCCGGCGACGAACAGGAAGATGAGGACCGGGTTCACGCCCGAGCCGATGGCCGCAAAGTCGTCGGTGAGCATGGACACCGGCATGCCGTTGGTGAACCATTTGGCAAAGCCGCGCACCGCGACCATGGTTCCCAGCGTGGCGATGAAGGGCGGGATCGCCGTATACGCCACGAGCGAGCCGTTGATCAGGCCGACGAGCAGCCCCACGGCGGTGCCGGCGAGCAGCGGCCAGATCAGCGGCAGGTCGGTGAGCTGCGGAAACACCGCGCGCGGAAAGTCCGACACCTGCGCCAGGCTCGCCGAGACCACGGCGGCGGCGGCGACCACCGAGCCGGAGGACAGGTCGATGCCGCTGGTGATGATGACCAGGTTCACGCCCACGGCGATGACGCCGATCACCGCCATCTGCAACACGATGATCTGCAAGCGCTCGGTGTTCAAGAGAAAGCTCTGCCCCACCACGGCCCAGCCCACGGCCTCGAAGAACAGGCCGATCCCGAGCAGCACCAGCAGGGTGCTCAGCTCGGGCGGCCACCTGCGCTTGCGCCGCCGCGTCTCCAGCGGCGCGGCCGGCGCGCCCGGGGTTGGCTGCGCCATGCCCATGCCCACGTCCGCCGGCGTCGTTGTCGTCTTCATGTCCTGTCCTCCTGCGGGGTGCGCGTTGCAAGCTGGAACCACTCCTGGAACGCGCGCAACAGGGTGCAGGGCGGGGCCCGGGGGTTCAGGTCGGGCGTCCGCCGATGAGTTTCACGGTCCTGCCTTCTTGCCACGAGAGCGTTGCCGCGTCGGCCACGGCCAGCGCGTGCACGCCGTCGCGCAGCGTCACCGGGTAGTCCGATCCGGACTGCACGGCGTCCACGAAGGCGCTCCACTCGGCCGCGTAGGCTTTCATATAGCGTTCCAGAAAAAAGTATTCCGGCTTGGCGGCCTGCGCGCCTGCGGTCGTGATCCGGGTGACGGTGTGCTCCAGCACGTTGCCGGCAGACAGCAGACCGTCCGAGCCCAGGAGTTCGATGCGCTGGTCGTAGCCGTAGACGGCGCGCCGGCTGTTCTTCACGACCGCCATGCGACCGTCTGCGAAATGCAGCGTGATCACGGCCGTGTCCAGGTCCCCCGCAGCGCCAATCGCGGGATCGACGATGCTCGAGCCGATCGCGGTGACCGAAGCGGGGGCCGCGCCGAAGATCCAGCACGCCATGTCGAAGTCATGAATCGCCATGTCGCGGAACAGCCCGCCGGACAGCTTGACGTAGCCCACCGGCGGCGGCGCCGGGTCGAACGAGGTGATGGACAGCAACTCGCCCTTGCCGATTTCACCGGCGTCGAAGGCGCGCTTGAGCGCGGCAAAGTTGGGGTCGAACCGGCGGTTGAAGCCGATCATCACGGGCCGGCCGGCCTTGGCCACCACGGCCTGGCAGGCCAGCGCCCGCTCCAGGTTCAGGTCCACGGGTTTCTCGCACAGCACGGCCTTGCCCGCGTGCACCGCGGCCTCGATGAGCGCCGCGTGCGTGTCCGTGGAGGTGGCGATGAGCACGGCGTCGATCCCCGGGTCGGCCATGATCTCCTGCGAGGACAGGGGCCGGGCGCCATGGGTCGAGGCCAATTCACGCGCCGCCTGCGCGTCGATGTCGGAGACCGCCACCAGCTGGCTGCGCCGGTCGGCGGCGATGCTCCTGGCGTGCACTTTGCCGATGCGTCCGGCACCGAGCAGACCCACTTTGATCATGATGACTCCTGAGAAATGAAAACGGTCGAGGGGGGTTAAATCGTGAACGCCGCCCGGAATGCTTGCAGCGCCGCCTCCGGGTCGCCCGAGGCAAAGGCCTCCAGCGCCACGGGGCCGCGGTAGCCCATGGCGTGCAGCGCGCGCGACGCCGGCGTAGTTGATTTCGCCGCTGCCCGGCTCCCGGCGGCCGGGAACGTCGGCCACCTGCACCTCGCCGATCCAGGGCAGGCATTGGCGGCAC
The DNA here is from genome assembly GCF_000193225.1 of Verminephrobacter aporrectodeae subsp. tuberculatae At4. Taxonomy (GTDB): domain Bacteria; phylum Pseudomonadota; class Gammaproteobacteria; order Burkholderiales; family Burkholderiaceae_C; genus Acidovorax; species Acidovorax aporrectodeae. The sequence goes on from NZ_AFAL01000426.1 coordinate 15,119, forward strand.
AGTTCGATCAGATTGCCTTCGCCGATTTGCGCGTGGTAGAGGTCCAGATTCAGGCGCAGGCGCGGATGGTTCAGCGCCGATACCAGCGCCAGCGTGTCCTGCGCCCGGGCGAAGGGAACGCCGGGGTGGTCCACGGGCAGGTTCAGGTTCTCCAGCGTGAAGGTCACGCCCTCCTCGTCGGCCATGTCGGCGATGCGCGCCAGGGTGTCGCGCGCCTTGAGCCACATGGCGCCAGTCACCGTCTCGCAGGCCGCCACGGGCAGGCCGTGCTCGTCCAGGCCGGTGCCGTGCAGGTTCAGCCGCGCAACGCCCAGGCGCTTGCCGACCTGCGCGGTCTCGCGTGCGCTGCGCAGCAATTCGGCCGCGCCTTCGTCGTCCGCAAGGCGGCCGTGCAGGTAGCCGTTCATGATGGAGAAGCGCGCGCCGGATTTCTCCAGCAGCGCCAGATCGTGCGCGGGCCAGTTCCACAGGCCGACCTGGAATCCGAGTTCGGTCAGGCGCTTGACGCGCCACTGCATGGGTTTGTCGCGCCAAAGCATTTCGGCGCACGCGGCAAGCTCAAAACTGTCGTGCATGTTTTCGGGTTTCCTGTGTGGAGTGCGTGGACTGTGTGGATCGGGGCCGGCCGCGCTCAGACCGTGCCGCCCAACGAGCCGTCGAGCGTGGCGAGTTCCTGCCCGCTGGCCATCAGGTTTTGCAGTTGCTCGGCGCTGATTTCGCTGCGCGTTGCGGTGCCCAGGGTCTTGCCGCGGTCGAGCACGGTAAAGCGGTTCCCCACGGCCATGGCGTGGCGCACGTTGTGCGTGATGAAGACCACGCCGATCCCGAGTTTGCGCACGCGGTCGATCGTGGCCAGCACGTTCGCCGTCTGGCGCACCCCGAGCGCCGAGGTCGGCTCGTCGAGGATCAGCACCTTGGCGCCGAAGTACACCGCGCGCGCGATCGCCACGCACTGGCGCTCCCCGCCGGACAGGGTGCCCACGGCCTGCCCGGGTTCGCGCAGGCGGATTCCCATGCGCTGCATCTCGGCCATGGTGATCTCGTTCGCACGCTGGACGTCGAAGCGTTTCAGCGGCCCCCAGCCCTTGGTCGGCTCACGCCCCATGAAGAAGTTGCGCGTCACCGACATCAGCGCAATCATGGCCAGGTCCTGGAACACGGTGGCAATGCCGGCGTTCATCGCCTGCCTGGGGCTCTCGAGCACCACCTCCACCCCATTCACCAGCATGCTTCCGCGCGACGGCCGGTGCACGCCCGACATGGTTTTGATGAAGGTCGATTTGCCCGCTCCGTTGTCCCCGAGCAGGCAGTGGCATTCGCCCGCGTTCACGCTGAACGAGACGCCGGAGAGGGCGATGATGTTGCCGAAATGCTTTTCGATGCCGCGCATCTCGACCAAGGGATGCACCACCTCAGGGGGGGATTCCATCTCAACGCTCCCCGGTCGCACGCTTGCGGATGATGTTGTTGAAGAGCACGGCCACCAACAGCATCGTGCCCAGGAAGACCAGGTACCAGTCCTGATCGATTTTTGTGTAGGTCAGCCCGATCATGACCATGCCGAAGATGATCGACCCCAGGAACGCGCCGACGGCCGAGCCATAGCCGCCGGTGAGCAGGCAGCCGCCAATCACCGCGGCGATGATGGCCTCGAACTCCTTCTGGAATCCCCGGCGCGCGTCCGTCGATCCGCTGTCGAGCACCGTGATGATCGCCACCAGCCCCGCGCACAGCGCGGCAAAGACGAACAGCCCCGTCTTCACCCTGCGCACCAGCACGCCCGAGTTCTCCGCCGCCGTGGCGTCGCCACCGGAGGCAAAAATCCAGTTGCCCAGCGGGGTGCGCAGCAGCACCCAGGTGGCCACCGCGGTCAGCAGCACGAACCAGACGATTTCCACGGGAATTCCCGTAATCATCGGCTCGCCGGTCGGAAAGCGCGGGATCAGCCCGCGCGCGTCCAGCGCGGCGAACGTTCCCTCCAGCGCCTTGCCGCTGAAGAGCTCGAGCAGCGCGCTGTCCTGGACGGCCTCGCTCACGCCGCGCAGCTGCGTCGATCCCCCGGTGGCCCATTTCAGACCCACCAGGCTCAGGCCGCGCAAAACGAAGAGGAACGCCAGCGTCACGATGAAGCTTGGCAAACCGGTGCGCAGGACGATCCAGGCGTTCACCGCGCCGATCGTGCCGGCGATCAACAGGGTGATGAACACCGCGACGATCAGCGGCAGCTTGAAGACGACGATGGCGCTGGAGAAAACCAGGCCGGCGAAGGCGATCATGGATCCGATCGAGAGGTCGAATTCGCCGCCGATCATCAGCAGGGCCGCGCCCAATGCCAGGATCCCCAGCTGCGCCGCCGGGGTCAGGAAATTCACCAGGCCGGCCAGGCTGAACATCACCGGGTCCGCGCAGAGCATGAAGAACACCGTCACCAGGACCAGGCCGGCGACGGCGCCGAGTTCGGGCCGCGCCATGAAGCGCGCCAGCGGCGACATGCGCTTGAGGCGGTCGTCGGCGTTCTTTTCCGGGGCGTTCATGGCGTCTGCATGCAAGAGGGGGTGCTGCGCCGTTGCCGCATCAGCGGATTCCCTTGGCGGACAGCTCGATCACCTGCGCGGCCTTTTCTGCGGTCACCAGGTTCGGGCCGGACGGCACGTTGCCCGCGGGGATCAGACCGTACTTCGCGTGCAGCGCCAGAAAGCTCACCGGCAGGTAGCCCTGCAGGAACTGCTGCTGGTCGATGGCGAACGCCGCTTCCTTCGCGGCAATGGCCTTGAGGAAGCCCGCAGACAGGTCAAAGGTCGCCAGATGGATCTTCGCCATGCGGCCCGAGTCCTTGGCCGCGGCCAGCGCGGGTTCGCCCACGGTCGCGGCGCCGAGCAGCATG
>NZ_AFAL01000425.1 GCF_000193225.1 Verminephrobacter aporrectodeae subsp. tuberculatae At4
TTGAAGTGTCGGAAGGTGTTAGCATGGAGCAAGTATCACCGATTCGTGTTCGAGAGACTGAACAGTCACGAAAAACACAAGAAAAAACCCGAACGATACTCAGGTATCGTGGCCTGCAACACCCGACAAGGAGACATCACCAGTCAATCCATACCCCCCTCTACAATCCCAACCGCGTAACCCCAGACCCAGCGCTCAAATCGGTCACGATGCCGAAATGGGCGGTCACGCTCGCCGAAATACCCACCAATCGCAGAACTCGCATGAACGTCCATCTATGCTCGATCCTCTATCTACGCGTTGTCTCGGCTACAACAAGCAAAAAAATGAGATACAAGACGCGAAGCGATGATCTCAATATCTCTCTCGCACGCTCCTCAATCCTCCAAAACGTGACTTGCCAAGATCCGTATGCATAGACTCGATGCAATGAAGATACTCTCCTGCGTGGGAACTTTAAGACGTGGGACCTTGATCATCGCTGGCGCGCTCGCGTTGCAGGCGTGTGTCTCGACGGGCGGACAAACGCCTGGCGAGGTGGCCTCGCTGCCGCTGGTCGTCGCGCACCGCGGTGGCACGGCGGACGCGCCGGAGAACACGCTCGAGGCGATCGCGCGATCGGTTGCCAACGGCGCCGATGCCATGTGGTTGTCAGTGCAACTGAGCAAGGACGGGGTGCCGGTTCTGTACCGCCCGGCTGACCTGTCCGCGCTCACGAATGCGAGCGGCCCCGTCGCCGCACACACGGCGCGCGAACTCGCTCGTATCAATGCAGGGTGGAACTTCAGAAGCGTCGATGGGCGCTATCCGTACCGCGAGCATCCGGCTGCGATCCCAACGCTGCGCCAGGCGTTGCACTCGCTACCATCGGGCATGCCGCTGATGCTGGACATGAAGGCGTTGCCCGCCGAGCCGCTGACCAAGGCTGTCGCACAGGTGCTGGACGAAGAAAACGCTTGGTCGCGCACGTTGATCTATTCGACCGATGCACAGTTCCAGCAGGCCTTCGCCGGCGTGCGTGGGGCGCGGGTCTTCGAGTCGCGCGATGCGACACGCGACAGACTGGCCAAGGTACTGCTCAACGAAGGCTGCCTGGGCGCGCCGACGATGCCTGTGTGGAGCGGCTTCGAGATGCACCGCACAGTGAGCGTGATTGAGAAGTTCACGCTCGGCGAGGGCACATCGAATGTGAACGCCACGCTGTGGACGCCTGCGACGCTCGCATGCTTTCGTGCCCGCTCGCGCGTGAAGATCCTTGCGATCTCGATCAACAACGAGGACGACTATCGCGCGGCGGCCTGCCTGGGCATCGACGCGGTGCTGGTCGACTCGCCTGCCCAGTTCGCCAAGATCCGAGCCCTATGGGGCCAGCGCGCCCCATCCTGTCTTCGGTAATGGACGTCGAGTCCGTGTGCGGGCGTTGTTGCATAAATCTCGAACTGCATAGGCGTGCTGATAGTTGGCCGACCACATCCTGTCCTTCTGCGCCTGCACATGCCAAGTACGCGCCATAAGTTCGAAGCTGTTCAGCCGCGCAACGCGCTGACGCTCTTGCGCCTCGCGTCGCGCGGATCGACCCCCTCTTGACGCCTACCGGCCTCTTCGCGCGCCTTCTTACGGGCCGCGCTGAGCGAGACCGTTGGATAGGCCCCCAAGCTCAGCTTGGTCGTCCGCCCCATGTACTTGTAGCGATAGATCCAAACCTTACCAGCCGGACGCACGCGAAGGTAGAGCCCCTCACCGTCCGCCAGGAAATATTCGGATTCGCGCGGCTGCGCCACCTTGATCAACAGGTCGTTGAGTTGTCCCACGGTGTACCCCCAGAAAAACTGCAGTTGGAAAACAGTCTGGGGTACATAGGGGTACACGCAAAGATCGGACGTTGTGAGATCCAGAGACACCGCTTGAGCCGCCTTTTCAGGCTAAGTCCTTGATGCGCAAGGACTTTTGAGCTGACTTGGGATCTACTGAGAAAGAAAGATGGTGGCCTGGGGCGGAATCGAACCACCGACACAAGGATTTTCAGTCCTCTGCTCTACCGACTGAGCTACCGGGCCTCAAGCCCGCCATTATAGGCAGAAAACGGGCTTTCGGAAAAGTGGGCAGGACTTATTGAAACCCCCGCTTGCTGCGGCCCAGGTCCACGCCCAGTTGGCGCAGCTTGCGGTACAGGTGGGTGCGCTCGAGGCCCGTCTTTTCTGCGACGCGGGTCATCGACCCCCCTTCGCGTGCGAGGTGGAATTCGAAATAGGCTTTTTCGAAACCATCGCGCGCCTCACGCAGGGGGCGGTCCAGGTCAAAGCCCTGGTGCGCGTGGGGACCGGCGTCCGCCAGCGCGCTCAGCACCGCGGGAAGTTGCGAGAACACGGGGTCTGAGGGCGGCTGGATCACGGATATCGGGGGTGCCGCCTGGCGGGCGGCGTTGCGCGCCAGGCCCTGCTCCACGGCCTTGAGCAGCTTTTGGAGGGTGATGGGTTTTTCCAGGAACGCGAGGGCACCGATGCGCGTGGCTTCGACGGCCGTGTCGATGGTGGCGTGGCCGCTCATCATGATCACGGGCATGGTCAGCGTTCCGGCGGCGGCCCATTCCTTGAGCAGCGAGACGCCGTCGGTGTCGGGCATCCAGATGTCGAGCAGTACGAGGTCATAGCCATTGCCTGCCCGGGCCGTGCGCGCCTGGGCCGCGTTTTCTGCGAGGTCCACGCTGTGACCTTCGTCGTTCAGGATTTCCGACAACAGGTCACGGATGCCGCGCTCATCGTCGACCACCAGAATGTTTGCCATGTGTGTTGAAGCGCTTTGGGGGGGTACTGCAGTCGCGATGCCCGATGCCGTCACGCCGCTGATGCAGGGGCGAATGATAACGACACTTGTGCCCCGCACACCACGTCATCTTGTGTGCGATTCGACAGATCGATACGGGCGCCGTGTTCATCTGCGATTTTTTTCACCACGGCCAATCCCAGGCCGGTCCCCCGGGGTTTGGTGGTGACGTAGGGCTCAAAGGCGCGTTGCAGAATGTGCGCCGGAAACCCGCCGCCGCAGTCCGAAACCGTGAGCCGCACGCGACGCGCGGACGCGCTCCAGCGGGTGCTGATGCGCACCGGCGGCATGGGCTCCGCGGCGTCGGTGCAGGCTTGCTCGGTGGCGTCCTGCGCGTTTTGCAGGAGGTTGTGAATCACCTGGCGCAGTTGCTGCGCGTCGCCGGCAATCGCGGGGCAGCGGGGGTCCAGTTCGGCTTCCACAGGGACCTGGGCGTTTTCTTCGCCATACAGGTGGAGCAGTTCCGCGACCAGGGTATTGAGGTTCAGCGCATGCAGTTCTGCGGCGGGGAGGCGGGCGTAGTCGCGGAACTCGTTGACCAGCCGTTTCATGGCGTCAACCTGGTCCACGATGGTCTTCACGGACTTGGCCAGGATGGCCTGATCGGGGGCGGGCAGCCGGCCCGAGAGTTTCATTTCGAGCCGCTCGGCGGACAGTTGGATGGGGGTCAGCGGGTTCCTGATCTCGTGCGCCAGGCGCCGGGCCACCTCGGCCCAGGCCTGTGCCCGCTGCGCCGAGACGATTTCCGAGATGTCGTCAAAAACCAGCAATCGGGTCGCGTCGGGCAGTTCGGCGCCGCGGGCGACCAGGCTGGTGGCGTGCTGTCCGGCGCCGACCGAGGACGCATGCAGTTCAAACGGCTGCTGCCAGTGGCCCAGCCCATGGCGTTCCTGGTTTCCCAGAAAGGCGTCGAAATGCCCTTGAACCGCTGCGGCGAATTCGGCCAGGCCGGGTACCTCGGACAGGGCGCGTCCCGCATGAGCCGCCATGGGCGCGCGCAGGATGCGCGTGGCGCCGGGGTTGGACGAGCGGATCAGCCCCTGCGCGTCGAGCACGATGACTCCGGCGGTGAGGTTGTCCAGAATGGTTTGCAGGTTGGCGCGCGCCGCATCCACCGCGCCCATGCTCTGCTCCACGGCTTGGCGGGCGTCGGCGAGTTGCTCGGTCATGAGCGCGAAAGAGCGCGTCAGCCCGCCGAGTTCGTCCTTGCCCTGCAACGAAGCCTTCGGGCCGAGGTTGCCCGCGGCCACCTCGCTCACCCCCTTGGCCAGCACCAGCAGGGGCCGCGCGAGTTGGTTGCCCAGCAGCACGGCGAGCAGCACGGCGCCGAAAACCGCGAGGAACAGGCTGAGCGTGAGCGTGCCCACGTACATGCGGCGCAGGCCGCCGCGCGCCAGGGCGCGCTCCTGGTATTCGCGGTTCGCCTCTTGCACGGTGATTGCGTTGGCCACCAGGGCGGGGGGCAGGGGCAGCGTGGCCTGCAGGTAGCGCGACTCCACCAGCAGGTCCACGCTGGGGCTGCTGATGAGCGCGAGCACCTTGACGCGCGCGTTCTGCGCGGTGGCCGGGTCGGAGACCTCGTCCAGCCCTTCGATCTGCGCCGTGGCACGCTCCTGCCGCACGCTGCGCAGCAGCGCGGCGCCGGGCCGCTCGGGGTTCAGGTTGAAGCGCGACTGCCCGGCGCTGGCCAGGGCCTGGCCTGAGGCGTTCCAGAGCAGCACGTCCGTGGCGCCCAATTGGTCGCGGATCCGTTCGAGCACCAGCCCGGCCGCTGCGTCGGGCACCTGGGTCAGCTGCGCGCCGGCGTTGCGCGTTTGCGTTGCCATGTCTGCGGCCAGGGAGTCGAGCGACACGCGGGCCAGGTTCACACCGGCCGACAAGGCGCCCTCGACCTTCACGTCGAACCAGCTTTCGATGGAGCGCGTGACGAACTGGTAGGACACCACGTAGATCAGCAGGCCCGGAAGCAGTCCGACCAGCCCGAATATGGCCGCCAGTTTGACCAGCAGCCGGCTGCCGAAGCGGCCCTTGCGCAGGCGCACGCCCAGGCGCACGGCGACCCACACCAGCACCGCCAGCAGCAGCAGCGCCACGAGCACGTTCACGCCAAAGAGCCAGGCGTAGTTGCGCTCGTACAGTGCGCGGTTGTTCGTGGCCAGCGTGAGCAGGAACAGCAGCACCATGCCGATGGCCGACATGATCGCGACCCCCACGCCGATGGCCCAGCGCAGGGTGCGCGACTGGCGCAGCGTGGCCTGGGGCGACGCCGGAGCGGGAGGCTCTGCGCTCACTTGGCAGGCTCCGCGGGCAGGCGCTGGCTGCGGGAGACCAGCAGATTCCAGCTCGCACTGCCGACGGCGCCGATCTGCAGGGGGCGCGGGAGTTGGGACATGTCCAGGCGAAACCGGAAATCGACCGTGTGCACGGCGTCGGCCTTGATCGCGTCGGGTTCTGCGATTTTCCAGCGTGCAAAGCGCTGAATGGCCGACAGCGCATCCGCATAGTCGTCAAACTTCTGGACCAGCATCACGCCCAGGCCGCTGTTGCTGAATGGCACGGCAGAGATGCTCAGGCGCCAGCGGCGCGTCAGGGGTTGGTAGCTCAGACGCAGGTAGCGCGTGGCTTCGGCGACCAGGCGGCCAGACCAGTACCAGCGGTCACGCAGCACCTGCGCGTCGGCCACGAAGACCATGGGAATGCCCTTGTACAGGGCGTCTTCGACCAGATCGGGCAGATCGAACTGCAAGGTGGTGCCCAGGTAGAGGCCGTCCTCGGTGCGCTCCAACTGGAGTTCGCCGACTTCGGCGGTCGTCGTCTGCTGCTGCGCCACCGCGGCATGCGGGGCCGCAAGGCAGCAGCCCAGCAGCCACAGGCACGCGCAAACCAAGGCCCTGCGGGGCCAATGGCGGCGATTTTTGCAACTGTGTGTAAGAGAGTCCGTCGTGATCACCGGCCAGATTCTCCGGGACAGCCCGGCCTTTGTCCGCCTTGCCGGGAATGAAAATGCCCGGCGAAGGCGGCGCCTGCGCGCCAGTGTTGTGTGCAAGAAACGTTTGCCCCGCGGGGGCGCCCCTGCGCCGGGCGCGTCCCCGCCGGCAGACCGGGCTGCGCGGCAGAGCGGTCCGCGGGGCGATGCGGGCGGCGGCGCTGCGTCATCGGGCGCCTTGTGCGCGGTCGTGCGGGGGCTCGAAGCAGTCACGGAAGGTGAACACCACCGAGGTGAGGAACATGGCGACCATGGTCATGGCCACCCCCACCATGATGCCGCCGGCGACCGATTTGGAAAGCCCCGCGGACACCAGCAGCGACACGGCCAGGCTCCCCCCGAGGGTGCCGAGCAGGAAGACACCGATCCAGCCGAGGCCGTAGACCAGGAAGGCGCGGAAGTTGTGCAGGCAGGCCACGATGCTGAAGAACAGCGCCTTGACCGGTGGCACGCCGTGCCAGTGCACCAGCCCTGGCGCGTGCCAGAACAGCAGCGACAGCACCAGGTACAGCAGCATGGCGAGCCACATGGCCGGGTTTTCGAGCACGTCCTGCGGGGTCAGCGCCTCACCCAGGGAGACCCGGGAAAACTGTCCGCTGTCGAGCAAGTCCACCAGGGCCACGATGCCGAGCAGCCCCACGGCATACAGCGCACCGAGCAGCAGCATGGCGCGCAGCCGCTGGCGGCTGGCGCGAAGCACCCGCAGCAGCAAGGCCGGGGTCGGGAAGTGCCCTTGCTCGGCCTCTGCCGCGGCCACCATCATGGCCAGCGTGGCCAACGGCAGCAGTGCCTGCGTGATGACCGGCCCTGCGAGCGGGATCTCCGCGACCAGCGAGAGGCAGACCATGGTCAGGAAAAACAGCGCCGTCAGCGCCATGGGCTGCCGCCAGAACACCCGCAGGCCAAGCTTCACCCAGGCCATGCCGGTGCGTGCGGGGACGATGTGGAGCTTCATGTGTGCGTTGGAGAGGCAGGAGGGGCCGCGCCCTGGAGGGCCATGGACGCAGGGGTGCGCGGGGCAATGGCGTCGAATTTACCAGTGCGCGCGTCCGGCGGGCGGGGCGCGCAGCAGGGCGGTGGGCGCGGCACCACACCCATGCGCGCCCAGGGCGCTCAGGCCCGCACCGGGCGCGCAACGCGCTCCCGCAGCACGCGCTCGAAATGGGCGGGGTCGTGCGGCGTGAGCATCGAGGCCTCGCGCGGCAGGTGGAAGTCCCACAGGCGCGAGATCCAGAACCGGAGTGCACCCGCCCGCAGCATGGCCGGCAGCAGAGCGCGCTCGGCGGCGCTCAGGGGGCGCACGGCCTGGTAGGCGCCGAGCATGCGCGACGCGCGGTCGGCGTCGTGGGCGCCGCTCGCCGGGTCGGTGCACCAGTCGTTCAGGCACACCGCGAGGTCGAACAGCCAGGCGTCCACGCCCGCAAAGTAAAAGTCGAAAACCCCCGTGAGTTCCTCGCCATCGAACATCACGTTGTCCCGGAACAGATCGGCGTGCACCGGCCCCCGGGGCAGGGCGGCGTACGCCGGGCTGGCGGCCACATGGTTCTGGTAGGCGAGTTCCGAGCGCAGCAGCGCCGCCTGGGGCGCACCGACGTGCGCCAGCACCAGGGGCGCGGTTGCGTTCCACCACGGCAGGCCGCGCAGGTTCGGCTGGTGGCGGTCGAAGCTGCGTCCGACCAG
>NZ_AFAL01000424.1 GCF_000193225.1 Verminephrobacter aporrectodeae subsp. tuberculatae At4
ATCGGTCAGGCCAGCGTCGATTGATTCCTGCGCGCGCACCGCACAACGGGCTGGCCCGCCAGTGTCCGATCTGTACATCGGCCTGATGTCGGGCACCTCGCTCGACGGCATCGACGGGGTGCTGGCGGATTTCTCCGGCCCGCGCATGCGGGTCGCGCAGCACGCCAGCGCCGCATTCGCACCCGAGCTGCGCGCCGTGCTGCGCGACCTGAACACCCCCGGCGAGAACGAACTGCACCGCGCCGCGCTCGCGGGCAATGCGCTGTCCCGGTCCTATGCCCGGGTCGTGCAGACGCTGCTGGAGCGCAGCGGCGAGCCCGCCAGCGCGATCCGCGCGATCGGCGCGCATGGGCAGACCGTGCGGCATCGCCCCGGGGAGTTCGACGGCACCGGCTATACGCTGCAACTGGGCAACCCCGCGCTGCTCGCCGAGCGCACGGGAATCGCCGTGGTCGCCGATTTCCGCAGCCGTGACGTCGCCGCCGGCGGCCAGGGCGCGCCGCTGGTTCCCGCGTTCCACCAGGGCGTCTTCGGGCGCGCGCAGGAGACCGTGCTGGTGCTGAACGTCGGCGGCATCGCCAACCTCAGCGTGCTCGGGGCGGACGGCAGCGTGATCGGCTTCGACTGCGGCCCGGGAAACGCCTTGGTGGACGACTGGTGCCGGCAGCACACCGGCGAGCTGTTCGACAGGGACGGCGCCTGGGCCGCGCGCGGCCAGGTGCTGCCGCAGCTGCTGGCCGCGCTGATGCAGGAGCCCTTCCTGCAGCAGCCACCGCCCAAGAGCACGGGGCGCGATCTGTTCAATCCGGCCTGGCTCTCCGCCCGGCTGCGCTGCTGCGCGGGCGCGGCTGCGATCGACGTTCAGGCCACGTTGACGGAGTTCACCGCGCGCGCATGCATGCAGAGCGCCAGAGCCTATCCCGGCCAAATCCTCGCCGTATGCGGGGGCGGCGCCCTGAACACCCATCTGATGGAGCGCCTGCGGGTGGCGGCAGGCCCGTCGCTCCAGGTGCTGGCCAGCGACGCCCTGGGACTGCCCGCCCTGCAGGTAGAGGCCGCCGCCTTTGCCTGGCTGGCGCGCCAGACGCTGCGCGGTGCACCGGGCAACCTGCCCGGCGTGACGGGCGCAGCCGGCGCGCGCGTTCTGGGAACGGTGCATCCGGCCTGATCCGTCGCGCAACCCGCCCCCGCGGGGGCGAAAAAAAACCGCCCGAAGGCGGTCGTTTTCACGCGCGGCAATTTACGCGGAGAAGCTCGAACCGCAGCCGCAGGTGCTGGTCGCGTTCGGGTTCTTGATGACGAATTGCGCGCCCTGCAGGTCTTCCTTGTAGTCGATCTCGGCGCCGACGAGATACTGGTAGCTCATGGCGTCGATGAGCAGCGAGACACCGTTCTTCGTCATGGTGGTGTCGTCTTCGTTGGTGATTTCATCGAAGGTGAAACCGTATTGGAATCCCGAGCAACCGCCGCCCTGCACGAAGACGCGCAGCTTCAGCTCGGGGTTGCCCTCTTCGGCGATCAGGTCCGCCACCTTGGCCGCCGCGCTGTCCGTAAACAGAATGGGTTCGGGGATTTCGGTCTGGATGTTTTCTGCAACAGCGTTCATGGGGATACTCCGGGTTCAGGGGCTAAGGGGCAATACTACTGCCAAGCGCTCGGGTTCACATCACGGGTGGCTGGACGCCAACTCCAGTGGGGGCTTTCCTTCGACCAGCACGGCCGCCTCTGCGGGAACCAGTTGCCCGGCAACCACGGCCCCCTGGTGCATCTCCAGCGCCGCGTAATGCACGCTGCCCGTGACCCGCGCCCTGGGTTGCAACTCCAGGAACTGCGCATGCACGGGGCCGATCATCTGGCCGCCAATGACGACGTGGTGGGCGTGCACCGTGCCCTCGACACGGGCCGTCTCGGAGATCACGAGGATGCTGGGCTGCTCCGGCTGCGCGCAGATGTCCCCCACCACCTCACCGTCGATGCGCAGACCCTCGGAAAAATGCACCTCCCCCTCGATCCTGCTGCCCTGGGCGATCAGGCTTTTGATGGGGGGTTGCTTCTTGCGGGAAAACATAGGATCCGGGCTCCTGGAGATGCGGCTGGGCCAAGCGGCCGGCATGCGGGTTGGCAACGCCCGACGATACACCCACTCCCGGCTGGCGCATCTGCAAGCCGGGGCCTATTTGAGCGCCATGGTCTGCACGGCACGCACTGCCGTGCCTTCCAGCACACGTGCGGTAACAGTCTTTACCACGGTGTTCGGTGGCAGATCGAACACGCCCTCGACGCGGCGGTATTGCCTGAGCTGCAGCGGCTGCCCCTGCGGCGGCAGGGTCTGCGTCCAGGGCCTGCCGTCGCGGGTGCCGGCGAGCATCAGCTCCAGACTCCCGTTGAAGTCGGGCGCGTTGCGCGTGGCCTGAATGACCAGCACCTGCCAGCGCAACTGCATTCCCGCGAGCACTTCCGCCTGCAGGGCGCGAATCGCCGGCCCCTGCGTCTTGGCAGCGGGGATCAGCTTTTCGAAGAAGCCCAGGTCCTCGCGCAGCGTCTGGTTGTCCGCTTGCAATTGCCGCACCTGCGCCAGCAGGCTTTCCTTGGCGGCGCGCTCGGCGGCGAGCAGGCTTTCGGCCGTGAGCGCCACCGCCTGCCGCTGGCGCTCCTGCTCGTGCAGGCTGGCAAGCTCGCTCCTGAGCGCGAGCCACTCGGCGCGCGTGCCGGCATCCAGCCTGGCGACGACGGGTTTCCCGGAATCGAAAACCCGGAACGCGGCGACTGCGCACAGGCCCAGCAGCACGGCCAGGGCGAGCCAGCGAAAGGGCCAGGGCAGGGCGCTGCGGACTGCAACCCGGGGGGCGCTGATGGTCAGCCGGTGGCGCAGAAGGCGAAAGCGCATGGTGATGAGAAGAAAACCGCCCTTGGGCGGTTTTCTGCCGAGCAGGGCAGGGACACAGGGCCCCAAGCCGGGGATACCGCGCGCCGGGAAGGGAGTCCGGAGCAGCTCAACGCTTGGAGAACTGCTTGGCGCGGCGTGCGGAATGCAGGCCGACCTTCTTGCGTTCCACCTCGCGCGCGTCGCGCGTCACGAAACCGGCCTGGCTCAGGACGGGCTTGAGCGCAGCGTCGTAGTCGATGAGCGCGCGGGTGATGCCGTGGCGCGCCGCACCGGCCTGGCCGGATTCGCCCCCGCCGTGCACGTTGATGCGGATGTCGAAGCTCTCGGCATGGTTCGTCAGCGCCAGGGGCTGCTTGGCGATCATGATCGAGGTTTCGCGGCCGAAGTAGGACTGTATGTCCTTGCCGTTGACCGTGATCTTGCCGCTGCCTTTTTTCAGAAATACGCGCGCGACGCTGGACTTGCGCCGGCCCGTGCCATTGTTCCATGCACCAATCATTTCGAGGCTCCCTGGATTTCCAGCACCTTGGGCTGCTGGGCGGTGTGGGGATGCTCGGCACCACCGTACACCTTGAGTTTCTTGATCATCGCGTAGCCCAAGGGGCCCTTGGGCAGCATGCCCTTGACCGCTTTTCCAGCGCGCGGCCGGGGTGCTTGGCCTGCATGTCGCGGAAGTTCGTGGCCTTGATTCCGCCGGGGTAGCCCGAGTGCCGGTAGTACACCTTGTCCAGGGACTTGGTGCCGGTGACCTTGAGCCGGGCGGCGTTGACGATGACGATGTAGTCACCGGTATCGACGTGAGGCGTGTAGATGGCCTTGTGTTTGCCGCGCAAACGGAGAGCAACTTCGCTGGCTACTCGTCCGAGGACCTTGTCGGTCGCGTCAATCACAAACCACTCGTGCACGACCTCAGCGGGTTTTGCGCTGAATGTGGGCATGGGGGGTTCCCAAGAAAGGGTGGGGTGGTTTGGTGGTCCTTTCATCCACGGTCGGTGCAACTCTTGTTGGGAAGCCTCTCCGGTGGACGTCGATCTTCGCCGCGGGACCACGAAAACGCTGCGAAGCCCGCGATTATACGAACTTCTCGGGGGAGCGCGGCGCCGCGCCGTTACCATCGGAGCATGTTCAGCTATCGCCACGCCTTCCACGCGGGCAATCATGCCGATGTGCTCAAGCACACCGTGCTGATCGCCGCCTTGCAGCACCTCATCGAAAAAGACGCGGCTCTGACCGTGCTCGACACGCATGCGGGCGCGGGCCTGTACCGGCTCGACGGGGACTGCGCGCGCACCAGCGGCGAGGCCACGCACGGCGTGGCGCGTCTCTTCGCCGCCCCCGCGGTGCCGGCGTTTGCCCCGGCGTTGCAGTCCTACGTGGAGTTGGTGCGCGCCTTCAACCACCCCGGCGACACCCCCCGGGTGTACCCGGGCTCGCCCTTTATCGTGCAGCGCCTGCTGCGCGCGCACGACAGGCTCAAGCTGTTTGAATTGCATCCGACCGACCTGCGGTCGCTCGCGGGCAACGTGGCGCAACTGGAGGCGGGCCGCCAACTCGCCGTGCTGCATGAGGACGGCTTTGCGGGCGTGCGGAAATTCCTGCCCCCGCCGGCGCGGCGCGCCCTGGTGCTGTGCGACCCGAGCTACGAGATAAAGAGCGACTACGGCAAGGTTCTGGACTTCGCCACCGACGCGCTCGCGCGCTTTGCCACCGGCGCCTATGCGTTCTGGTACCCGATCATTCCCCGCCCCGAAGCGCATGGCCTGCCGCGCCGCTTGAGGACGCTGGCGAACCAGGCGGGCAGGGGCTGGCTGCACGCCACGCTGACCGTCAAGTCGAGCCGGATCACGGCAAGCGCCGACGGCGAGGTCAGGCGCCCCGGTCTTCCCGCGAGCGGCATGTTCCTGATCAACCCGCCCTTCACGCTGAAAGCGGCCCTGCAGGCCGCGTTGCCGCAGATGGTGCAGTTGCTGGCGCAGGACAGGCACGCCGCGCACACCCTGGAGTCATCCGGCGGCTGAGGTCCGGCGCGGGTGCGGGCGTGCGTCAGATCCCCAGCCGGCGGCAGATCTCCAGCGCCGCGGCGCTTTGGTTCAGCGTGTAGAAATGCAGCGCCGGCGCGCCTGCAGCGCATAGCCGATCGCACAGATCGGTCACCACGTCCAGGCCAAATGCCCGGATGCTGGCGCTGTCGTCGCCAAACGCCTGGAGCCGCAGGCGGATCCAGCGCGGAATCTCTGCCCCGCAGGCGTCGGCAAAGCGCATCAGCTGGGTCGAACTGGAGATCGGCATGATTCCCGGGACCACGGGCACCTCGGCGCCCAGCCGTTGGGCGTCTTCGAGAAAGCGCAGGTACGCGTCGCTGTTGTAGAAAAACTGCGTGATCGCGGAGTTCGCTCCGGCGCGCACCTTGGCCGCATACGCCTGGAGGTCGGCGTCGGGCGAGCGGGCCTGGGGATGCGTCTCGGGGTAGGCGGCCACTTCGATGTGGAAGTTGTTGCCGGTCTCGGCGCGGATAAAGGCCACCAGATCGCCCGCATGCTGAAACTCGCCGCCCAGGCCGTAGCCGCTGGGCAGGTCGCCACGCAGTGCGACCAGGCGTTTCACGCCCATGGCCTCAAGCGCGGCCAACTGCTCGCGGATCAATTCGTGCGTGGCGCCGACGCAGGAAAAATGCGCGGCCGCGCCCATGCCCTCGGCCAGAATTTCGCGCACGGTGGCGAAGCTTCCCGCCTGCGTGGAGCCGCCGGCGCCGTAGGTCACGGAGCAAAAATCCGGATGCAGCGTGTACAACTCCTGGCGCGCTGCGCGCAGCCGGTCCGCGCCCTGCGGCGTCTTGGGCGGGAAAAACTCGAAACTCACCGGAAAACCGGTGCCTTCTGCGCTGGCAGCAATCATGCGTTCCTCCTTGCGTAGACAAAAAACTCCCGGTTGCCGTCGCCCCCGCGGATCGGGCTGTCGATCCAGTCCCGGACCACGAGGCCAAGGTCGGCGCAGCAGCCCCGGATGCGGCTCTCCACCACCGCGTACAGCGCCGCGTCCCGCACGATACCGCCTTTGCCGATTTGCCCGGGTTGCAACTCGAATTGCGGCTTGACCAGCATCAGCAGATCGCCATCGGCGGCCAGCAGCGGCGCCAGCGCGGGCAGCACCAGCGTGAGCGAGATGAACGAGAGGTCACCGGTCACGATGTCAAAGGCTTCGGTGGCGGGTATGGCCTGCCGCGTCGCCGCGCACGCCTGCCGCAGAGCGCCTGCCGTGAGCGCGCGCGCATTCAGGCCCTCGACGCAGAGCACGCGCGCATCGCCGCCCAGCCGCGCGTGCAATTGGCCATGCCCCACGTCCACGCCCAGCACCTGGGCCGCGCCTTGCTGCAACAGGCAGTCGGTAAACCCCCCCGTGCCCTGGCCCACGTCCAGACAGCGCCGCTGCGCGACGCAAGGGCCGGCCGCGTGCAAGGCGGCTTCGAGCTTGATCCCCCCGCGCGAGACGTAGCGGGACTCGGCGCCGTCGAGCAGGCGCAACTCGGCGCCAACCGGAATCTCGTCCCCGTTCTTCGCCACCCGGCGCCACGGCGACCCGCAAGGCAGGCGCCATTCAACCCCCGACGCGATCAGCCGCTGCGCCTGCGAGCGCGTCGCGGCATTCCCGGATTGCAGCAAGAAAACATCTGCGCGCATCGGGCATCAGGCATCAGTAGCGGTAGGTCTCCGGCTTGTACGGCCCCTGCCGGGGAACCCCGATGTACGCGGCCTGCTCGGGCGTGAGTTCGGTGAGCACCGCGCCGACCTTCCGAAGGTGCAGGCGCGCGACCTTTTCATCGAGGTGCCGGGGCAGCACGTATACCTTGCCGCTCTGGTAGCGCTCGCGCTGCGTGAACAGTTCGATCTGCGCGAGCGTCTGGTTGGCAAAGCTCGACGACATCACAAAGCTCGGATGACCCGTTGCGCAGCCCAGATTCACGAGGCGGCCCTTGGCCAGCAGGATGATGCGCCGGCCGTCGGGGAAGATCACGTGATCGACCTGGGGCTTGACCTCCTCCCACGGGTACTGTTCCAGCGCGGCGACCTGGATTTCGTTGTCGAAATGGCCGATGTTGCAGACGATCGCCTGGTCCTTCATGGCCCGCATATGTTCGTGGCGGATCACGTCCCTGTTGCCCGTGGCGGTCACGAAGATGTCGGCCTTGTCGGCGGCGTACTCCAGCGTCACGACCCGGTAGCCCTCCATGGCGGCCTGCAGCGCGTTGATCGGGTCGATCTCGGTCACCCACACCTGGGCGCTGAGCGCGCGCAGCGCCTGCGCCGACCCCTTGCCCACGTCGCCGTAGCCGGCCACGCAGGCGATCTTGCCGGCGATCATCACGTCGGTGGCGCGCTTGATTCCGTCGAGCAGCGATTCGCGGCAGCCGTAGAGGTTGTCGAATTTGGACTTGGTCACCGAATCGTTCACGTTGATGGCACGGAACATGAGCCGGCCCTGCGCCGACATTTCCTTGAGCCGGTGCACGCCCGTGGTGGTCTCCTCGGTCACGCCGAGGATGCGCGCGCTCTTGCGGCGGTACCAACCCGGGTCGGCGGCCAGCCGGGACGCGATGGCGGCGAACAGGGCGCGCTCCTCTGCGCTTGCGGGCTGCTCCAGCACGGACGGGTCCTGCTCGGCCTGCCGGCCCAGATGCATCAGCAGCGTGGCGTCGCCGCCGTCGTCCAGAATCATGTCAGGCCCCTCGCCCTCGGTGTCGGCGGCGCCAAAGTCAAAGATGCGGTGCGTGTAGTCCCAGTAGTCGGCGAGCGTCTCGCCCTTGACGGCGAACACCGGCGTTCCGGTCGCGGCGATCGCGGCCGCGGCGTGGTCCTGCGTCGAGAAGATATTGCACGAGGCCCAGCGCACGCGCGCGCCCAGGGCCTGCAGGGTCTCGATGAGCACCGCCGTCTGAATCGTCATGTGCAGGCTGCCGGCGATGCGCGCGCCCGCGAGCGGCTGGCGCGCGGCAAACTCCTCGCGCAGCGCCATCAGGCCGGGCATCTCGGTTTCGGCGATGCGGATTTCCCTGCGCCCCCACCCGGCCAGGCCGATGTCGGCGACGCGGCAATCGGCATGGACGGGGGCCTCGACTCGTGCGTTCATATGGATGCTCCAAAGCAGGTTTGCCAAGCCACTACGCGCGGGAGGAGGACGCGCCCCATCGCACGCAAAGTGGATGAGCGTCGTTGCGCAAACAGGTTCTGCTGACTCCGAGCCTCACGCCCCGCCGGTGCTGGGGGCGCTGCAACGCTCCTCGGAGCCGCGGATTATAAAAAGTCCCCCGCGCGCCGCAAGGACGGCGCGGGCAAGCCGTGGCTCGCGGTCGGTACGGGGTTCAGGGCGTGGCGGAGAAGGGGACGTTGATGACAACGTCGCTCTCCATCTGGTCCTTGCGCCTCAGTGTCACTTGCAAAGCGCCCTTGGCGCCCCCGCCCACGAGGTAGATGCTCGCGGCCTGCTTGCCCAGGATCTCGCCTTCCAGACCATCAAGGGTAAAGCTGTGGTTGTATGAGGTGATTCCGGTCTGGACACTGGTGCGCTGCTGGCGCGAGGCGCTGTCGAGCCGCGAGTTCTCGAACTTCAACTCGGGCAATTCCAGCTGCATGTACTTCCGGGTTTTGGGATTGGTGTAGTCGATGCGGACCCCGGCGAGCCTGCCTGTGACCGTATCCAACTCGGTCTCGTAGGTAACGTCTTCTACCTCCAGAATGCGACCGTCCGTGCCGGTCAATGTCCAGACGGTACCCACATAGCGCACTTTCCGGGTCTTGGGGGCGTCGGCTTGGTCGGTAAGCACTCCGAACACGGTAGTCCAGGAGATTCCCGTCGTGTCGGGTGTGGTGGCGCGCTCGTCCTCGCGGAGTCCGATGCCCCAGAGGGTTTCCTTCCGATGGCCCATGCTTTTGATGAGTTCGACGGTGACGTTGCTCCCGCGATCACCTTTGTAGACATAGCGGATATCTTCCCCGGACTGGCTGCGTTTGCCCTCCCCGTAGCGCCTGCCATCCACGGTAAAGGCATTGCGCCCGGCCTGGATGCGGCGCCGCGCCATGCCGTAGGAGGTGATGGATATCTTGCCGACGGAGAAGAGTTCGTTCTCCATGTAGCCCGGGCCGTCGAAGTCGATCACCGAGCCGTTGGGGTCGCTGATGGCATCGAACAGCGCCTGTTCATCGGTGGAGGACGAGGTGGGCTGAATGCAGTTATTGCTGTTGGCATCGCGTTGGGCGCACAGCGCCCCGGCCGGAGCAATGAAGGGGTTGGCGGTTCTTGTGTCGTCAGCATCGTTGCCGGAGCCAGAGTCGCCGCTGCCGTTACTGCCGCCGCCTCCTCCGCAGGCGGCAAGGGTCAGGCCAAGAAAGCAGGCAGACAGCCAGGACGGTAAGCGGGTGCGGGGCGCCATGGCATGAGCCGGGGATGAGAGTAAATGTCGCATATTGGTGAATCAAAAAGCAAAGAGACGCAAGTACCATGCCGTCGTCTGGTGGTGCTGCGTGGGAGATGGCGCAGACCCCCACATACGTTCCGGGGTCGGCCGGCGGATCGTACAGGATCATCCGGCAAACCCGGCGCTGATCGACTCCAGGTAGTCGATCGCATCCTCCGTGCGTCCTTCCTGCACCAGTTGCAGCAGGGTTTTGTGGCGAAAGACGGGGATGGGCTCGTTTTTGACCAAAAAGATGGCGCGCTGGGCGTCCGGCTGCACGGCCATCGCGGCTGACAGCAAGCGCATCAGGTCACGCAACGCGCGCTGGAGCCGCGGGGACTCGGGGTGGGTGCGCAGTGTGTTGCGGTGCACTCCTGCCAGCGTGGCCAGATCCTGGTGTTGCAGGCCCAGGGTTGTGGCGATGTTGGCGGCCGAAAAGAGCGGGCTGTCAGTCTCCCGCGCCGATTCGAGCATGTCCGCAAAGGCAGTGGCAGTCATGGCGTTGCTCCGAAGCGTTGTAGCAGAGCACATTTTATGCATATTTTTCGCATTCCTGATTGCTTGCTCGGAGAGGCTGCGCCCGTGCAAGCAGGGCGCCCCGGACGCGGCCCGACCCTGAATGCGCAACACACCATCGTGCTGCGTTCCATCGTCCGTGAGCAACCCCACTGCCCGCTCGACGAACTCACCCGCGAGTCGTTCCGGCGTACTGGCACCAAGGTCAATCCGGTCACCGTGCGCAAGGCGCTTCGCCAAACTGGCATAGAGCGCTAGCATTCAGTCCATTTCTCGTATGTGGAGGGGCTTTCCATGCCTGCCGCTGCTCTCACCCGTTCGGCCCGGCTCGGACTGCGTGCCACGCCTGAACAGGAAGTCGTTCTGCGTCGCGCCGCTGAACTCGTGCACAAATCACTGGCGGATTTCATCCTCGATGCCGCGTGCCAAGCGGCAGAGCAGACCTTGCTCGACCAGCGATTGCTGATGGTTTCCGGCAGCCAGTACCAAGGATTTCTGGAAATGCTGGATCGTCCGGAATCTGACAATCCTGGCTTGGCCGATCTGTTCTCCCGGCACCCGGTTTGGACCAAGGGCTGAATCCGTGCGCGCCGCAGCCACCTGATTCCAGAAAACCAAGGGTTGTTCCCTAGAGGTCGGCGCATGGCTGGAGCAGAAGATGTGCGGGCTCAATCCAGCCAACACCTCTTCAGGAGACAGCCAGATGCAAGTCCAGTTCACGGTCAACGGGCGCGCGCTCAGCGTTGACGTTCCACCGAATACCTTGCTCGTTCACGCGCTGCGCGAGCAGCTTGCGCTGACCGGCACCCATGTGGGTTGCGACACCAGCCAGTGCGGGGCCTGTACGGTGCTCGTGAACGGCGACGCGGTGAAGTCCTGCGCCATGCTCGCGGTGCAGGCGCAGGGGGCCGAGGTGACCACCATCGAGGGCCTGGCCGCAGCCGATGGCACGCTGCACCCGATGCAGGCGGCGTTCAAGGAATGCCACGGTCTGCAATGCGGCTTTTGCACGCCCGGCATGGTGCTGAGCGCGGTCGATCTGTGCCGCAACCATCCCGACGCGAGCGAAGAAGAGATCCGCGAACTGCTCGAGGGCAATATCTGCCGCTGCACCGGCTACCAGAACATCGTGCGCGCGGTGCAGACCGGCCAAAAAGCCATGGCCTGCGCCTGACCCCCGCGCACAACGACTCTGAGGAGACAAGGACCATGGGTGCATCCGATTTTTCCAAACTGCCGTACATCGGCGAATCGCTGCGGCGCAAGGAAGACTACCGCTTTCTGACCGGCGCCGGGCAGTACACCGACGACGTGGTGCTGGCCGCGCAAAGCCACGCCGTGTTCCTGCGCTCGCCGCATGCGCACGCCAGGATCGCGCGCGTGGACACCGACGCCGCGCGGGCCGCGCCCGGCGTGCTGGGGGTGTTCACCGGCGCCGACGTGGCGGCCGACAAGGTCAACGGCCTGCCCTGCGGCTGGCTCATCACCGGCACCAACGGCGAGCCCATGAAGGAGCCGCCGCACCCCATCCTGGCGCAGGACAAGGTGCGCTACGTGGGCGACCACGTCGCCATGGTGGTGGCGCAGACCCAGCAGCAGGCGCGCGATGCGGCGGAACTGATTGCCGTGGACTACGAGGTGCTGCCCGCCGTGGTCAGCGTCTGCGACGCGGCCTCGGGCGCCGTCGCCGGCGCCGCCCTGCACGACGCCGCCCCGGACAACAACTGCTTCAAATGGGCGCTCGGCGACCAGGGTGCGGTGGACGCGGCGTTTGCCAACGCGGCGCACGTCACCCGGATCGACCTCGTGAACAACCGCCTGATCCCGAACGCGATCGAGCCGCGCGCGGCGATTGCCAACTACAACCGGGCGAACGACGAATACACGCTGTACGTGAGCAACCAGAACCCGCACGTCGAGCGCCTGCTCATGACGGCCTTCGTTCTCGGTCTGCCCGAGCACAAGGTGCGCGTGATCGCCCCCGACGTGGGCGGCGGTTTCGGCTCGAAGATCTACCTGTACGCCGAAGACGTGTGCCTGACCTGGGCCAGCAAGAAGCTCACGCGCAGCATCAAATGGGTGGCCGACCGCAGCGAGTCCTTTCTGTGCGACGCGCATGGCCGCGACCACGTCAGCCACGCCGAGATGGCGCTGGACAAGGACGGCAGGTTCCTGGCGCTGCGCGTGCACACCGACGCCAACCTGGGCGCGTACCTGAGCACCTTTGCGAGCGCCGTTCCGACCATCCTGTACGCCACGCTGCTCGCCGGCCAGTACACCACGCCGCTGATCCACGTGCAGGTGGACGCCTGGTTTACCAACACGGCGCCGGTGGACGCGTACCGCGGCGCGGGCCGGCCCGAGGCCACCTATCTGCTCGAGCGCCTGGTCACCCGCTGCGCCTGGGAACTGGGCCTGGACCAGGACGAGATCCGCCGGCGCAACTTCATCAGCACCTTCCCCCACCAGACGCCGGTGGCGCTGCAATACGACACCGGCGACTACCACGCCTGCATGGCGCAGGCGCAGCAGCTGGCCGACGTGGCGGGGTTCGACGCGCGCAAGGCGGCGAGCGCGGCCAAGGGCCTGCTGCGCGGAATCGGCTATTCGTCGTACATCGAGGCCTGCGGCCTTGCACCGTCGAACATCGCCGGCGCGCTGGGCGCGCGCGCCGGCCTGTTCGAATGCGGCGAAGTGCGCGTGCATCCCACGGGCAGCGTGAGCGTTTTCACCGGCTCGCACAGCCACGGCCAGGGGCACGAGACCACCTTTGCGCAGGTGGTCGCGGCGCGCCTGGGAATCCCGGTGGAGAACGTGGACATCGTGCACGGCGACACGGGCCGCGTGCCCTTCGGCATGGGGACCTACGGGTCGCGCTCGATCAGCGTGGGCGGCACGGCGATCATGAAGGCGCTGGACAAGATCGAGGCCAAGGCGAAGAAAATCGCCGCGCACCTCATGGAAGCCAGCGACGCCGACATCGACTTTGCCAACGGCGAATTCAGCGTGCGGGGAACGGACAAGAAAATCCCCTTCGGTCAGGTGGCGCTCACCGCCTACGTGCCGCACAACTACCCGCTCGACACGCTCGAACCCGGTCTGAACGAAACCGCTTTCTACGACCCGACCAATTTCACCTTCCCCGCAGGCACCTATATCTGCGAGGTCGAGATCGACCCCGCCACCGGCGCCACGCGGGTCGATCGCTTCACCGCGGTGGACGACTTCGGCACCATCATCAACCCCATGATCGTCGAAGGCCAGGTGCACGGCGGCCTGGTGCAGGGCATAGGGCAGGCACTGCTGGAAAACTGCGTCTACGACCGCGAAACCGGCCAACTGCTCAGCGGCAGCTTCATGGACTACGCGATGCCGCGCGCGGACGACTTCCCCCTGTTCAAGCTGGGCCATGTGTGCACGCCCTGCACGCACAACCCGCTGGGCACCAAGGGCTGCGGCGAGGCCGGGGCCATCGGCGCGCCGCCCGCGGTGATCAACGCCGTGCTCGACGCGCTGCGCCCGCTGGGCGTGCGCGACTTCGATATGCCCGCATCGCCGCACCGCGTGTGGCAAGCAATTCAAAACGCCAAGGCCTGAGAGGAGAAGCAGCATGTACACATTCACCTACGAAACCCCCGCGAGCCTGGCCGACGCCGCGCAGCTGGCCGCTGCGGGCGGCAAGCCGATCGCCGGCGGGCAGAGCCTGCTGCCCTCGATGCGCCTGCGCCTGGCCAACCCCGAGCAGCTCATCGACCTCGCCGGCATCGCGGAGCTGGCCGGAATCCGCCGCGCAGGAAACGCGCTGGCAATTGGCGCCATGACACGGCACATGGACGTTGCGCGCAGCGCCGAGGTGCGCGCCGCGATCCCGGCGCTCGCCGACCTGGCAGCGCATATTGGCGACCGCCAGGTGCGCGCGCGCGGCACGCTGGGCGGATCGGTGGCAAACAACGACCCCGCCGCCTGCTACCCCAGCGCGGTGCTGGGCCTGGGTGCGACCATTTTCACGAACCGGCGCGAGATCGTGGCCGACGATTTCTTTCTGGGCATGTACAGCACGGCGCTGCAGGAGGGGGAATTGATCACGGCCATCCACTTCCCGATCCCGAAGCGCGCGGCCTACCTGAAGTTCAAGCAGGCCGCATCGCGCTTTGCACTGGTGGGCGTATTCGTCGCGCAGACCGACAACGGCGTGCGCGTGGCTGTGACGGGCGCGGCAAGCAGCGTATTCCGCCACACGGCGCTGGAGGCCGCGCTCACGCGCAACCTGACCCCCGAGTCGGCCGCTGCGGTAAAAATCGACGCCAGCGACCTGAATACCGACATCCATGCCAGCGCCATTTACCGTGCGCAGCTAATTAGCGTGCAGACGCAGCGGGCGGTGGCGCGGATGTTGGGTTAATAATCATCACCTGCGCGGCACCGGGATCCTGCCATGCGGTTGTGGCGTGGCAGGGATTTTTTGAATCAAACATGCATCCGATTCACCGAAACAGAAGAGTTTCACAGAATACAGCGGGTGCCTTCATCCCCAACGGAGAACTATATGGCTAGCACCATTTTTAATGCGCTGCTTCGTGAGCAGGTCGATGTATTTCGTGCTGCCTTTAGCAAAACAGCTACAGATGTTTTCTACGATCCTGTCGAAAAGAAACTGCGTCATGCAGGGGAATATGGAGTTTTCCGCGAATCCATTGTCCGCGATTTCATGAAGTTCTTGGTTCCGCGGAACTTGGATATGTCAAGTGGCTTTGTTATAACCGCAAAAGACAGTGTGAGTACACAGGTCGATGTTGTTGTTTTTGATGCAGGTACGACACCTTTGTATATCGGGGGAGATCGCCAGCGTTTTTTCCCGGTGGAGTCGGTATTTTGTATTGGAGAAGTGAAATCGAATTTGAAAAAAAATGCTCTGAAGGATGCGCTTAATAAGCTTGCGGCTGTAAAGCGACTCAGTGAGGAAATGCTCCATCCATCACGCAAATTCGACTCAAAAATGGACCCGAGAGATCTTATGCCATCGTTCTTGATTTGCCAGAAATTTGACTTCGATCACACTCGTCTTGAACATGAATTAGACGAAATGTACGGGAAAGATATAGAACATCGGCACAAGCACAATTTTATTTTGAGTATTGATGATGGATTACTATGCTATGTTTCGGATAATTTTCATCTGCCATATCCAGCAATGGCCTTGCAGAATAAAAAGCATCGGTTTTTGTTGCCGGGAGAAAGTCAATATGCACATTTCAACACATTTTCAACGTTCATGTATATGGTAACTATTACTAGGTCACGCTATATTCCTTCTCTCAGCGACTATCTTGGACCACCTGGCGGGCCTGTCCGAGATCAGTCATAAAAAAGATGGATCCGTAATCTGCGAAGAATCTTAAAAATCCCAAGGCGTCTTTCAAAGGAATTCGGCGTGCCGTCATGCTCCCGCAACGTGGTAGGAGATGTCTGAATAAAATATGCCGTTGGCGTATGTAAATCATTCATCGAAAGCTATCAATAACACAGCAATGAACACCGCAGCCCCCACACCACCCTCCGTCGATACCCTGATACAAGCCCTCCAACACGCCGGCTATTTTGCCGACCGGCGCCTGGCCATAGCGCTGTTTCTGGCGCTGCGCCTGCAGCGCCCGCTGCTGCTCGAAGGCGCGCCTGGCGTGGGCAAGACGGCGTTGGCGCAGGCGCTGAGCCAGGTGCTGGGGCGCAGCCTGATTCGTTTGCAGTGCTACGACGGGCTGGAGCAGCGCGAGGCGCTTTATGAATGGAACTACGCTGCCCAGTTGCTGCACATGCGCGCTGCCGAAGGCCGGGGTGGCGCCGATATGGGGCAGTTGGAGCGCGAGGTCTACCAGGAGCGCTACCTGATCCGCCGCCCCCTGCTGCAGGCCCTGCAGGCGCCCGCGCCCGGCGCGGTGCTGTTGATCGACGAGGTGGACCGCGCCGACGAGCCGTTCGAGGTTTTTTGCTCGAGTACCTGGGCGAGTACCAAGTGAGCGTTCCCGAGATTGGCACCGTGCGTGCCACGGCCACGCCGGTCACCCTGCTGACGAGCAACCGCACGCGCGACCTGCACGACGCCGTCAAGCGCCGCTGCCTGTACCACTGGCTCGACTACCCCGAGCGCGCGCGCGAACTCGCCATCGTGCGCGCCCAGGCGCCCGGCGCGAGCGCGGCGCTGAGCGCGCAGGTCGCAGAGTTCGTCGGTCGCCTGCGCAGCCAGCCCTTTGCCGACGCCTTCCAGCGCGCTCCCGGGATTGCCGAGAGCGTGGAATGGGCCAGGGCCCTGGTCGCGCTCGACACCGTCGTGATCGACCCCGAGGTGGTGTCCGACACCGCGGGAATCCTGTTCAAACAGCGCGAGGACGTGGCGGCCCTGACCCGGGAGATGGCGCTGGAACTGCTCGGGCCGCTGCCGGCGCAGGCCTGAAGGACGCCGCTGTCCGCATGGCTTCGATCTCCCCATCCCCTGCGCTCACCCCCTGGGGCGACGCGCGCAGCGGCAAGCTGGCGGACAACCTCAGCGGCTTTGGCCGCGCGCTGCGCCGCGCCGGCGTTCCGGTGGACGCGGCGCGCATGGCGCTGGCCCAGCGGGCGCTGCTGCTGGTGGGCCTGCGGCGGGACGACTTTGGCGCCGCGCTCGAGGCTGTGCTGCTCAGCCGTGAGCAGGACCGCATGCTGTTTCGGGAGCTCTTCGACGCCTATTTCCGCAACCCCGAACTGGCGCAAAGGCTGCTCGCGCAGATGCTGCCCGGCGCCGAATCCCGGGCTGCCCGCGCGCAGCGCCGCCCGCGGGTGAGCGAGGCGCTGGCCCCGGTGC
>NZ_AFAL01000423.1 GCF_000193225.1 Verminephrobacter aporrectodeae subsp. tuberculatae At4
GATGGCGCGGCTGGCGAGCATGCGCGAGACGGGGCTGCTGCTGATCATCGCGGCGCTGTGCGTCGCAATGGGCTTTGCGTCGCCGTACTTCCTGACCTGGGACAACGTGCGTGCGCTGCTCTTGTCCTTCTCGATCGAGGGCATCGTCGTCGTCGGCATGACGGTCCTGCTTATCGTGGGCGGCATCGACCTGTCGGTAGGCTCGGTGGTGTGCTTCGCGATGGTGGTCACCGGCAAGCTGTTCCTGATGGGCCTGGATCCATGGACAGCCGGTCTCGTGGCGATTGCCGCGAGCGCGCTCGTCGGCGCCCTGATCGGCGGCTGCGTGACGCGCATCGGGCTGAATCACTTCATCGCCTCGCTCGCCTTCATGGTCATCGTGCGCGGCCTGTGCCTGGCGCTCACGCAGGGAACGCCGCAGTCGCTGTTCGCGTTGCCGGCCGAGTTCAAATTCATCGGACAGGGCGCGGTCGCGGGCGTCCCCGCCGTGATCCTGATCTTCGTGGCGATCGTCGCCGTGAGCGATTTCGCGCTGCGCCGCGCCAGCCTGCTGCGCAAGGTTTTCTACACCGGCAGCAACGAGAAGGCGGCGCTGTACTCCGGCATCCGAACGGCGCACGTCAAGTTCTGGGTCACGGTGCTGTGCTCGGCGCTCGCCGGTGTCGCGGGCGTGGTCTACACGGCGCGCTTTGGCGCTGCGACGCCGACCTTCGGCATGGGCATGGAGCTCAACGTCATCGCGGCCGCGGTGATCGGCGGCGCCAGCCTCAAGGGCGGCTCCGGAACGGTGCTCGGCGCCGTGCTCGGCCTGGCCCTGCTGTCCGTGGTGACCAGCTCGCTGATCTTGCTCGACGTCTCGCCGTACTGGCAGGACGTGATCAAGGGGCTGATCCTGCTGGTGGCCGTCACCATCGATCATTTGTTGAACACCAGAAAGGGCGCCCGATGAAAACGATCCAACTCGGACACTCCGGCCTGCAATGCCCGGCCATCGGCCTGGGCACATGGGCCATGGGCGGATGGATGTGGGGCGGCAGCGACGACGCCGCCGCCATCGACGCAATCTGCGCCTCGATCGACGCCGGCATCCGCCTGATCGACACCGCGCCCGCCTACGGCCTGGGCCACGCCGAGCGCCTGCTCGGCAAAGCGCTCAAGGGGCGCCGCCACCAGGCCATCGTTGCCACCAAGTGCGGCCTGGTGTGGCACACGCGGGAGGGAACGCATTTCTTTGACGAAGCGGGCGTTCCGGTGTACCGGCACCTGGCGCGCGCATCGATCTTCCACGAGGTCGAGCAAAGCCTCATGCGCTTGCAGACGGACTACATCGACCTCTACATCACGCACTGGCAAGACGCAACCACGCCCGTGACCGAAACCATGGGCGCGCTGCTCGACCTCAGGGCGCAGGGAAAGATCCGCGCCATCGGCGTGAGCAACGTGAGCCCCGAGACGCTGCAGGAATACCTGGAGTACGGCCCGGTCGATGCGATCCAGGAGCGCTACAGCCTGATCGACCGCGAGATCGAATCGACGCTGCTGCCGATCTGCACCGAGCACCAGATCGCCGTGCTCGGCTATTCGTCGCTGGCGATGGGATTGCTGGCCGGGCCGATGGATCCCGCACGCCAGTTCAGCGGCGACGACCAGCGCGCTGGCAACCCCCGCTTTTCAGCAGGAAACCGGGCCAAGCTCGGGGCCTTCTTCCAGGAGGTCGAGCCGCTGCGCGAGCGGCTGGGCTGCACGTTCGCGCAGCTGATGATCGCCTGGACCGTGGCGCGCGGCGCGGTCTCTGTCGCACTGTGCGGCGCGCGCACGCCGCAGCAGGCGCTGCAGAACGCCGGCGCGGCCACGGTCGCGCTGACCGACGCAGACCAGGCGCTGGTAGATGGCGCTGCGCAACGGCACCTCGGCCCGTTGTTCGCCCCGTGCAGCCTCTGAGGAGCACCCCATGGAAAAAAAAGAAGCCCGCTTGAACCGCATGCTGAACGCGGGCGCTGCCTGGACATCGCGCTCGACCACGGCGTCTGCAACGAACCCGACTTCCTCGCCGGGCTGCAAGACATGCCCGTGGTGATGGACCAGCTCGTGGCCGCCGGCCCCGACGCCATCCAGCTCAACTACGGCCAGGCGGACCTTCTGCAGCGGCGCAGCGGGCGCGACAAACCGGCGCTGGTGCTGCGCCTGGACATGGGCAACCCGTACAACGCCACGCGCCACCGGGTGATGTGGGCGCTGCTGCAGAACCAGGACGACCCGGTGCTGCCGGCCGTGCAGATGGACGCCGCCTGCGCCGTGCTCAACCTGTTCATGCTGCCCGACGAACCCGACCTGCTGCGCCAGTGCGTGCTCAACATCGCGCGCGTGCGCGCCGACTGCGAGCGCTACGGCATGCCGCTGATGATCGAACCGCTGGTGATGTCACCGCACACCGCGCGCGGCGGCTACATGGTCGATGGCGACGCCGGGAAGATCGTCACACTGGTGCGCCTGGCGCGCGAGATGGGGGCCGACGTCGTGAAGGCGGACCCGACCGCAGACCCCGCCGAGTTCCACCGTGTGGTGCAAGCGGCCCGCTGCCCGGTATTGGTCCGCGGCGGCGGCAAGGAGGACCTGCAGCAGGTGCTTGCGCGCTCGCGCGAACTGCTCGACCAGGGCGCCGCAGGCATGGTCTACGGACGCAACGTCTACCAGCACCGCAACCCCAAAGGCGTGGTGCACGCGCTGATGGCCATGGTCCACGAAAACGCCAGCGCCGAACGCGCCTGGCAGCTCTACGGGGCGGACGCCAGCTGAGCACCGCGCTACTTTTCCTGGTGTCCCACCGTCACCGCTCCAACGATCAGAACCATGCCGAGCAACATGAGGGGCGTTGGAACTTCACCGAGCCAGAAGTAAGCGCCAACGACACCGAAGACAGGTACGAGCGTGAGCCAGAGTCCGGCGGCACTGGGGCTCAAGTGCTTGAGGCCAATCAGATAAAGCCAGAATGCCAGGGCGTACTGAACAATGCCGGATGAGGCCGCATAAATCAAGACGCCTGGACTGATATTCAAAATATTTTCGGAAATAGTACCGAAAAGCCTTGCCACCGAATAAATAATCAGGGCGCATAGCAGACCAACCACCTGCTGCCCGCTTGCCAATACTGCCGCAGGAAATTTTTCGGCCAGCTTGGATGAAAAAACGACATAGCTGGCCGCGAACGCAGTGGAAAGAACGATGAGCATGTCCCCTGCCAAGCTCTTGTCTGCTTCCGTCGATGCGGAATCATAGGAGACAAACATCAGGCCCACGACTGCAATCAATATGCACAACGACAACTTGCTGGTGGGTCTGTTTCTGAATATCAGCCAAGCCAGGAAAACAATGAATATTGGTTCCGTGGAACTGATGATGGAAGCACTGCCTGCCGACGTAAGGCTCAGCCCCCATAAGCCGATGCTGTATGTCAGTCCAGGTTCAAGCACCCCTGTCAAAGATGCCTTGCCAAGCGCAGGGGACAGGTGAGTCCATGGTCTGTGCGGGATGGACAAAATGACCAGTGCCAGCACACTGGCAATCAATTGAATGACCAGCAAGGCAGGTGGTGAGAAATGGCCAAGCAGATCTCTGCTCATGACCGTTGCCCCGCCCCAGCAGGCCGCAGATCCAATCATTGACAACGTCGCGAGGATGGTCGCGTGTCTGTCGGAAGATGCGCTCATGCTGTTCCCTTGTCGGCCTTGGCCTCGATCTTGCCTTTCAGCTTCTGGGCAGCGTCGGGGTTGTCGTCCGCGATGTAAGCCACGATCTCCAGCAAATCGGCGCTGGCCTGCGGACGCCACTCAAGACGCGGCCTTGCTTGCATGCTGCTTGCGTTTCGAGTCGATCAGGGCTTGCACCTCGTCCATGACATGGCGGTGCGGTATGTTGGGCCGTGGATCGGCCAGTGATTCAGCAACCTTCTCGCGCACCCAATCGGTGTGCGCCTTGGCCTCGAAGGCGCTGCGCATCCGTTCGGAGGCATCGGGCCTCACGCGGCTTATCTTGAGCGCCTGCGGATCGAAGTCGGCGGCGTTGACGTTGTATCGGGAAATCCCAAGCCCCTTGAGGTAGGAGACCAGGGTTTCAAACTTGCGGAACGTCCGCACGGCCCCCCGCCTGGCGGCGAGTGCGCGCTCGGTCGTGCCGTACTTGACGACGACGCCCCAGCCGCTGCCGTGGCCGATGACATCGGCGCCTCGCACGGCTCCAGCCTCCACGAGATGGGTAAGGGTCGTATGGTCGATGGTGTCGGTTGTGATTGCCATGACTGCACGTTTTGTAGAAGAAATAATGACTGACATCTTATCCGGTTACTTATAAGTCGGCATCGCGCCACGCTTGATGCCGATCCTCACACCGAACGGGCTTCTCCATGCCCGCGCCTGATTTTTCGGCTTTCGCGTTCAAAAAACCAGCGGTAAGGATCGAGACTGTGTCCTTGAACATGCCTGGCAATAACCTGCAACAGGCAGGCGACGGATTTCTGCGGCCTGCCGCCATCAAAATCCAGTATCGCTGACATGACCAAGAAAAGCGGCTCCCCAGGGAACAAACTCAGCGCCTCCCGCACCGCTGCGCGCGCGAGGGCATTTTTACCGACGTTCCTGTATGAAGAAGCCAGACAAAAATATACGCCGACCCTCATGGGGTCCGGCAAATCGCCCTGGAGAGCCGATTGGTACAGCGGGATTGCTTCGGCTTCGTTCCCGGATCGATCAAAAGCAAAGCCGGCCTCTGCGCGCAACACGGGATCATGCGCGGCACTGGCCGCGAGCAACTTTCTGAACATCCCGATGGCCACCCGGTGTTTGCCGGCAAGCGAATTTTTCACCGCCGTTTTGATATCCCCATACATGGTGTTCATCATTGCCTCGCGTCCGTTGTCACATGGGCTGCTTGTGTTCCACACGAAACGATGGGGAGCGCACGCCGCCGCGCTCATGCAGCGGCGTCGGATGGCCTGCGCCAAAGCGCTCAGCCAATGCGGCAAGGCGCTTGTCCAGCGTCCATAACCGGGCGCCGGGCGTGATCAGGGTGGACGCCAGCAGCGACAGGTCCACCAAGCCGCAGCCCAGGCCGTACAGCCGCTCGCGCCCGATGAAGTCCATGAGTTCGCTCCAGCCCGCCTGACGGCAGGGCTGCAGCAGGCCCATGCTGCGGAGCGTCTGCATGCGCGGCGCCGGGGGGGTGCCGCAGGCGATTTCGACGATGACCATCGGGTGGGTCAGCGCAAGGTCCTGCTCGATCAGGTCAACCAGCGTGTCGCGGCCATTGCGGAAATGGTCTATCCACACGGAGGTATCGACCAGCACCGTCATGGCACGACGGGCTCTTCCCGGCGACGCGGTACGTCCGGCATCCCGGGCATCGTGCCGCCCAGGGCGGCAAGGCGCTTCGCGGCTTGCACCCGGACAAAGGTCCTGATGGCTTCCCTGAAAATGTCCGACTTGTCCATCCCGGGGTCGGCCATTTCCAGGGCTTGTTCGTACAGGGCATCGTCGATGGTGACCGTGGTGCGCATGGGGAGTCCTTTGCATGGAAAACGATGTCATCGTGCATCAAAAAAAGCATCAGCACAAACGGGCCGAAGAATCCGCCTTGGGGCGTGCAGCGCCGGCTCGTCGGCGAAGCGCCGCAGCCACCCGGGCATAACCGATCAACAGGGCTTGTCCCGCGCCCGGTCGATGCGTTCCTGCACCGACCGCATGACTTCTTCGTGCGTGTATGACTTGGCGTTGGGGTCGTCGGCTTTCCGAAGCGCCTTCTCCGCCGCGCGGGTCATCCGCTCGTATTCCTGCGGCCACAGCGCTTGCTCCATGCCCAGCGACGCTTGACCCAACAAATGCAGCAGACCGAACAGGCGCATGTCCTTGCTCGCGACGATGTGTTCCCGAATCCGCTCCTGAATGGCCTCGCTGGCCCGATGCGCCTCTGCTGAGGCCGTGCCCTCGTAGTCGGCCGGGAATTCCATTTCCTCGGCGATACGTGCCCAGGCGCTGGCCAGCGCCTCGATGCAGGACATGCTCATTTGCGCCGCTCCTGCGCTCTGGCGCGAAGCATCCTTGCTGTCGTCGTCAGTCATGGTTCCATCCCATAATTGTCGTCGTTGGATTCTTCCGGCATGAACTCGACCCGCATGGTTGCCACAAAGGTTTCGGCCTGCTCCACCATTTCCCGTGCATCGCTCAGTTCCACTGGATCACTCTCGTAGTCGGCCACGTAGCGGAACGCCTCAGCGTGTTTCAAGAGGCGGCCAATTTCCTTCGGCAGAGGCCCGTTCTTGACCAGACGATCACTGAAGGCGTTGAGGACGCCCTTGTGCGTCTTGCCCACATCGAACCCCGAGGCTAGCAGTGCGGCGCGAGCGGCATCGAACATGGCGTAGTACGCCCGGTTGGATGCGCCGTCGGCGTCTCCCGTATCGAGCAGCACCTTCGCCGACGCTGCCGCCTGCACGGCCTTCGCCATCAAGTCTTGCGCCTTCACAGCCTGACTCCCTCCCTGGCGATGTTGTGAAGCAGTGCTGGATTGGAGTAGTTTTCCGGATGTTCCCATTCATCCAGCCACACCGGCAGAGGCGAGATGTTGATACCCGTCTCCAGCAGCACGTCGTAAGCCACGTCGGCCATTGCCAGCGTGGTCGGCAGAACCCTTTGATGTTCCCCTTTCAGGAGCACAGCTACATCAGCGTCGCTGTCGGGGCGATGCGTCCCCCGGGCCCGACTGCCATAGACGATTGCGCCCGCCATGTCGTAGCGGGCAGCGATCAGAGCAAGAAAGCGCCGGACGGCCTTCTCGGTGTCGTGGTCAATGCGTTCGCTCTGCCTCATGCGTTGCTCCTTAGAAAAACTCGTTGAGATGGTATGCAATCAAAAATAGAACTTCAAGAATTATTTTCGAAAATTGCAATTCCTTGATTTTCCGTGCCGCGCCGACTGCCTTGGCAGGCTTGTCACAAACCTGCGATTCTTCCGTTTTCTGAAGTGGCCCCTACTTGGGCATTAACGCAAGCGGGTCGAAAAATCCACCTTGGGGAATGGTGCCGGGTTGCCAACGAAGCGCCGTAGCCGATGCGCAAAAGGCCAGTGGCCCGGCAAATCAGTTTGCTTGGCCATGTCCGTTCTGCGCTGTGCGACGGCAGCAATCTTGCCACCGCTTTGTCCTTGGATACTTGTCCGCATCGAGTCATTTTCATCTTTCATCACCGCCCCGGATTTTTTGGCCTATCGAGGCGACAGCTATTATGACGCAGAGGGTGTTCCACGCGGAGAAGACAAACGAGTCTCGCGAAATACCTCACCAAGTTGGAGTGCTGCGCTTCGCCGATCCCCCATGTCAACCAGAATGTCGAGAATTCGCAGAAACTTGTGTGCCAGATCCTGATCCATCGGCGATTCACGATATGCAAAATACTGCACAAGCTCTGCAATGTGTTCAGGAATAATAGTTCCATACCAACCATTTAAGCGATCAGGTCCGTCGCCGATAGTCGCGAGCACTTGGTCCGCGAAGTCCTTAACCGGGTAATTGGATTGAGCTTGCTTACAGAATTTCAAAAATGCGTCCATCACGGAAGCAGTCCATCCGCCAGCGCGAACAAAACGATCAATCAGAGGCAGGATAAGATGAACTTCGGACCAGTTGCCATTGATGTAACGCGCAGCCAAATTCGCGCGTTTTTTAATTGATACAAACATCAATATGTCAACAAGAAACACCATATTGCCTGAAAATCCCACACTCCTGCCCAAACTGCGCTTGAAGGCAGGCGCTTGGAGGAATCGATCAAGACAGAGGTCAAGCGTCGCGATTGCGTCGGTCGGAACAACCGGCGCATCGTACACGTAGGCGCAGACGTAGATGCTCGTGAATGGATGAAGGAGTTCCCAGCAGTTGTCGTCCTTGAGTCCGAAAATCGGGTCCAGGAAGCGCGCCTGAAAGTCCTTAAGCGGCAGAAGGCCAGCCATCAGGCCAAGCCCTGTCCCTAGGGCATTTATCCATGACCGTTCAGAGATGCGGGAAGTCGATGGATATCGGCGTCTGGGTATCGCCGAAGGCGGTTCTTTCTTCTCGATGGTCCAGTTGAGAACGCTGGCGATAAAGTCGAGTAGCGCACTCCTTGCATCACTGCGCAGAATATCATCGAATGGAATGGACCCGAGGGTTTTTGCTGCCTGCTTTGAATTCCAGAAAACCGGTTCGTCCCATTCTTCAATCGATTCGTCTGCATCATCCCAGTCATTCCTTTCATAGACCCGCCGCCGACCATTTCCCGGCTCGATCCTTTCCCAAGCTGGAGGTGGCAATGGAAGTGAATCCCATCCGTTTCCGTTCTCGTAGAACGCAAGAGCTGCGTCAATCGCCGCTCGTGTCTCACTTGGCAAGTGGTCCGATTTTTCGTGATGGAGGGACAGATCCAGATCAACTGATCGCGGTTGAACGTGGCAAAGCGAGAATGCCAGGATAAGCGCAGCCCAAGCCAGTTTGGGGTTTCCGGACGAAAGTGTGCAAGTCTCTTTGAGTGCGGCCAACGAAATAGCTTCAAGCGGGTGCGCGATGAGTACAAAGAGATCGCGAGTCGCATCGTTCGCTGCGGTACCTTCGCGAAGGTCCGCTACGATACCTCGTACTACTGCATGGATCACATCGTGCAACGGGACGGGTAGTCTCATCGGATCGAACGCATCAAGCAGACGGATAGCGCGCTTAAGGACGTCACGGGCCCACTCAAGATCTTTGGAAGCGCGCCCTTTTCGAAAGTTGAGTATGAGGGCTGCGGTAGCGGCGATCGCGTCACGGCGCCAATCCAAAGATTGATCTTCGTTCGCGTTGTTCAGGTACTTGAATAGATCGCTGGAATCCCCTTCCCTGGCCAATGTGATGGCCCTATCTATCGTGAAGGTGTCACTCGACAGTGTCTTCTTTTCGAGACACGTGGACGCCCACGACAAAAGGCTCATCCAAAGGCACATCTGCTCAAGTCGCTTAGCAGCATTTTCAGCCCTCGCGACGTTTTCAGGTTCTGCGGCAGAAGGACTGACATGGACAATCGCGTGCTGGCTCGCATCCTCTTTGATGCTGCAGAGGACATAGTTTTCTGAATCGGCCCGTTCAGCGTATTTGAGGGCCTGCGCTGCGAGATGTTCCTGCACCTTCGAAGCGTTGCGCTGCTCTTCGTACTGGTAAGGCAGATCGTTCTTGAAATTCAGGATCGCTTCGCGGGTTCTGGCGCTGATCGGCCCTCCCGCAAGGACGAATGCGGGCAGCATCCAAAGCAGTTCCATTTTGCGAACCGGTCGAGCATTTGCTGCTTGAATCGCCTCAATGTCGGCTTTGGTGTCATGAGTGAACTCTATTGGCATTGTCGCTGACGATATATCTTGCAACCATCGATTATTATCCGCTGCCAACAATCGCTGTGACGTGAAGAGCGGAAACGTCGTTTCGGATACCGTCCTGGTGTGAAGCGCGAGCATCGATGCGGTGCCCAGGATGGCAATGCACTCGTTTCCCTCGACGATTTGCTTGATCAGTTCATCAACGGGACGATCGCGCTCGAGTTCGGCAAAGCACCACTCCTCAAGCGCCAGGAATCCGCAGCCTATGGCGTCCGGCACCCTTATCGCCCTGAACCAGAGATACTCCCTGTCGGTGCCCCAGAATATTTGGGTTCCCCATGGAAAACTCCGTTCGAGCGGTATGGGTATGTCGCCATGGCGATATTCACGTAAGTGGCTATGCAACTGTCGCCACGCAGTTATCGCGTGATTGCAGAGCCCCTTCAGGAGTCGCAGTGCATCGTTGGGAGATGATTGGAAAAGTGAATGAAAAGGCTCTCGACGCGGCGAAGGAGACGAGGGGCGTTCATAGTCATCGTTGATTGATAGCCTATTCCAGTTCAAGGGGCCAAAATTGGCTTGCACAACCGAAATGCCCGCAACTGCAATTTTTTGATGCGTACGTTTTGCTTCCAGTTTGGCGGCTTCGCGCCGCTTGGCTGCGACATCAAACTCCTGCTCTTCCCGAGCGACTTGCTGGTCCGGGAGTTCTTCCTGATAAAATGCCAGTGAAAGTTCGACGACTGACTGGGGTAGCGATTGGGCAAGGTATGGCGAGAAAACGACGATGTCATGAAATACATCACCCTGGATGCGTTCTGCGTTGGTAACCCGTTGCAAATAGTCCCTCGCAAGTGTCGGCTCGACTTTCGACGATCGCAGGAGGCGTCGAACCAAGTCTTTCCGAAAAGTGTCCAAGTCGGGAACCTTCTGCCAATACGTAGATTGCTCGCCAGATCCATTGGTAAAACTGCTTTCGCCGATAGCGGCGAGCCAGATAGCACATCGCAGAAGAAGCGCGCGCGACGCTGGATTGCGATGGTCGGCCAGCGCGTTCTGCCAGACCTGAAAGATGGCGCTGATCTCCGGGAAAAGCCTTTGCGGGATATCTGAAATACGCCGAAGGATAAGGTTGATGAGGCGATACCATGCAGCGAAGTCGGAGGGCCAACTGAGAAAATAGGCGAACTGTTCGCGTTCCTCTTGTGGAAGATCAGTACGGATGTTCTCGTTTGGAGACGTCTTCGCGGCTTGGAACCAGACGAGCACCTTCCTGAAAAGGCGAAAGTCGTCAGCAAAAACGGCTCTTGCGAACTGTTCTTCATCGACCTCGAACAGCGCAGTTCCGAGAGGAGCGAGCAGCCAAGCCCGTAGCCATTGTGATCTAAGGCCAGAAGCCTCGGTTCGGACAAGGTGCACCTGCCAGTCTTTTCCCCGGGTGTACTCCCATTGGGAGACGAGTTCGACGACGCGAGCTACCGACGGTGGCTCACCGCAAGCCCTGATCTCCTCCATCCATTGGGCATCGCAACCGCTCAGCACATGAAAAAAGGCCCATTCGAAGAAAATGTCGTGCGCAAAACGAACAGAGATTCCTCCACGGGCATCTTGGAGTATTCCATCCGACCTCAGGTCAGCAAGGTATGCAACCGAATTAAGCTGCTTAAGTTTGATCGGCTGATGAGGCTGCTGGGCACGAATACGCGCCAAGGCAAGCAGCGCATGCTGACGCTCCATCGCGCTTTGGCCAGATTCGTTGTAACCGCCCGATCGCCACCAATTCTCGATCAGATCGATTTCAGATTGAGGGGGAGATTCTGGGACGCCGCGATTGGCTGCCCTATAACGCTGGTCCAGCACTTTCGCAAAAAAGGGGCGTCGAGCGATCTCCTCTACCTGACTCTGCCCAAACAGAAGTGGCCTCAGGTGTGGCTTGGCGTCAGCAAGTTCCTCGGCTTCTTCTTCGTTCAACGGGGCAACGTCAAGCGTCTCGACTTTCAGAGCATCAAGGAGGGCACCAAGCCAAATGTGAAGTGCTTCCATGCCGGTGTCGCGAAGGGAGACAACGACGCACCAGTTGGCGAGCAGCGGGGACTCCGTGATGGCACGGATCACGTCAAGTATGACGGGTTGATGTTTTTTCTCGATGCGATCAATCGCATCAATGAAGAGAATGGGGGTGCCAGTGGCTCCGATTTCTACGAGAAGCGGCTCCAGGGAGGTGCCTGAGAGGCCATTTAAGTCTGCATAGCTGATCCAACTGGTGCCTTCGATTTGTTCAGCTTTGAGAAAGAGGATCGGTCCGTGGTCTAGTGCGCGCTGTAACGCTTGCTTCACGACAACCGATTTCCCACTTCCTGGCAAGCCGCGAATCTGGACGACACGGGCCGTAGCGAGCTTGTTATCCAAATCCTGAAGGAGCGAAGTTCTGGCAAGTTTCATTCCGCCAATATCATCCGGAATGGAATTTGCATAGCTCCTTGCAAGTTCCGTCAACGTGTCGATGTCGCGGCGCAAGGAAGTCGCTCCGCGGAGACGTGCGACAGACGATATAAAGCGCACAAGCTGCGCACGATCAAACTGTCCCGCTTTACCCGCCGATTCACGGGCCAATTGAACGATACGCGACCAGACGAGGGGTGCCTTGTCCGCGTCATTGAACGCAAGACAGTCCCGGATGCGATTGATGGCGTCAGGTGGATTGGTAGCACTTGCACCAAGGAAGTCGAACCGGATCAGCACAAAGTGCGCAAGGAACTGATGCACTTCGTCATTCGTACACGGTATTCCTTTTGCCTCGTTCAGTAAGGCAACGATAGCTTTCTTGACTTCTTTGAACTCGGAACTGGCATGGCCACCTTCAGCAAAGCGAGTGTCGAAATTCTCAACCGTCAGACTTGCACGGGCCCAATTGCAAATGGTATTGAGTGCTCGCTCTTTTGCGGGGGTGACCGTGTCAACTGCTGACCCGTAGCGGTCGGAACGGATACGAAAATCAGACTTTCTGAAGGTGGCCCAGCTATCGCGAATGATTTCGCGAAAGTCGGTATTCGTTTTCGCGCCACTGATCGTGAGCGTCCGCTTCACTTGCAGGCTAAGGCGAGCAGGATCTCCTGCGGAACTTTTAAAGTCAACGATTACATCGTCGAGCGGTTCACCGAAGTCGCGCTGCTGAAGCGAAACGCAAACTACGGTTCCATCTTCGATGCCGGGCGCACGGTCTTCAGCCAGCAGTGCAGTGAGATAGAACGCAGCCACGTTCCCCTCAAAAGTAAAACCCTCGCCGCCGGCGAGTTCAGGTGATTGTGGCATCTGCTACCTTGATATCAGCACCTGAACAGCCCGCAGCCCTCGCAGTGAGGGATCAGCTACCCGGTCCGCGCGTCCCCCTGTGAACGCTTCGCCCACGCCCCCGTGGGTGTGTCCGCATGGCGCGGGGCTGCCATAGTTGGCTAAGTCTTCACCGCATGAAACTTTCATTCACAACACCTTGCCGGTTTGTCCGGTGCACGGGAAATGGATGCAGAACCCTTGTGCATAACGAAATGTACCCTCATGGACCGACCCCGCAGCTACCTCAGCGCACGGTAAATCTCTTGCGCCAGATCGGGCGAAATGCCGTCCACCGTGGCCAGGTCCTCCACGCTGGCCGCGGCAACCCCGCGCACCCCGCCAAAGCGTT
Source organism: Verminephrobacter aporrectodeae subsp. tuberculatae At4 (assembly GCF_000193225.1). Lineage (GTDB taxonomy): Bacteria > Pseudomonadota > Gammaproteobacteria > Burkholderiales > Burkholderiaceae_C > Acidovorax > Acidovorax aporrectodeae. The sequence goes on from NZ_AFAL01000423.1 coordinate 13,048, forward strand.
GCAGCAGCCGGGCGCGTTTTCTGGGGCCGACACCGGGGATTTCCTCGAGTTGGCCGCCGCCCACGCGCAGCTTGGCGCGCGCGGCACGCATTCCGGTGATGGCAAAGCGGTGCGCTTCGTCGCGGATCTGGGCCACCAACATCAGCGCGGCCGAATCCCTGCCCAGGTAGGCCTTTTCGCGCCCGTCGGCAAACACCAGCTCTTCCAGACCCACCTTGCGGCCCTCGCCCTTTTCCACGCCGACGATGCGCGCCAGGTCGAGCCCCAGGGCCGTGAATACTTCGCGCGCCACGCCCACCTGGCCCTTGCCGCCGTCGATCAGCACCAGGTCCGGCAGCTGCGCCACGCCCTTGGGGTGGGCTGTGAAGTCGATGCCGCCGGCCTCGCGCGCGGCCTCGACCAGCTTGCCGTAGCGGCGCGTGAGCACCTGGCGCATGGCGGCGTAGTCGTCGCCGCCGGTGATGCCCTCGATCTTGTAGCGGCGGTACTCGCTGCCCTGCATCTTGTGCTGGTGGAATACCACGCACGAGGCCTGGGTGGCTTCGCCCGCCGTGTGCGAGATGTCGAAGCATTCGATGCGCAGCCGATCCAGGTCTTCGGACGGCAGGTCCAGCGCCTGGGCCAGCGCGCGCGTGCGCGCCTGCTGCGAGCCTTCTTCGGCCAGCAGGCGGGCCAGTTGCAGGTCGGCGTTCTTTTGCGCCATGTCGAGCCAGGCGCGGCGCTGTTCGCGCGGCTGGTGCACGGCGCCCACGCGCACGCCGGATTGCTCGGACAGCGCGTCCAGCAGCGCCCTGTCCACCGCCTCGCTGGTCACCAGCACGGGGGGCACGGGAACGCCGATGTAGTGCTGGGCGATGAAGGCTTCGAGCACCAGCGTCTCCACGGGGCGGGGGGGCGGGGCGTCTTCGGCGCGCTCGCTTTCTTTCTCGAACACGGCTGCGTCTTCCACGTGCACGGGAAAGTACGGGCGGTCGCCCAGATGCCGACCGCCGCGCACCATGGCCAGGTTCACGCAGGCGCGGCCGCCCTGCACGCGCACGGCGAGGATGTCCACGTCCCGGTCGTTGGCGCTCTCGATGGACTGCTGGTGCAGCACGCGCGCGAGCGCCTGGATCTGGTTGCGCAGCTCGGCCGCCTGCTCGAACTCCAGCCGGTCGGAATGCGCCATCATGCGCGCCTCCAGGTCTTGCAGCAGTTCCTGCGTCTCGCCGCGCAGCAGCGCCTCGGCGTGGTGCACGTCCACGGCGTAGGCCTCGGGCGATATCAGGTCCACGCAGGGCGCCGTGCAGCGCTTGATCTGGTAGAGCAGGCAGGGCCGCGTGCGGTTGGCGAATACCGTGTCTTCGCAGGTGCGCAGCCGAAAGACCTTTTGCAGCAGATCGATGCTGTCCTTGACCGCCCAGGCGCTCGGGTACGGGCCGAAGTAGCGGTGCCTCTTGTCCACCGCGCCGCGGTAGTAGGCCATGCGGGGAAAGCGCTGGTCCGGCGCGGCGTCGCGCGCGGGGGGGGGCCGGGCCGGCCGCTGATCTTGAGGTAGGGGTAGCTTTTGTCGTCCTTGAAAAGGATGTTGAACTTGGGGTTCAGCGTCTTGATGAGGTTGTTTTCGAGCAGCAGCGCCTCGGCCTCGGAGCGCACCACCGTGGTTTCCATGCGCGCGATCCTGCCGACCATGTGGCCGATGCGCGTGCCGTCATGGCTCCTGCTGAAGTAGCTCGCCACGCGGCGCCGCAGGTGCCGTGCCTTGCCCACGTACAGCAACGCGCCCTGGGCGTCGAAATAGCGGTAGACGCCGGGCAGCGCAGGCAGCGCGGCGACCTGCGCGAGCAGTTCTTCGGAATGCACAGCAGACATGGCGCGTATTGTGGCCGCGCCCGGGGCGCTCGGGGCCCCCGCGGGGCTGCGCTTATTCCACCTTGAGATGCAAGGCTTTGACGATTGGCGCCCAGTTCGCCAGGTCGGCCCGGACCTTGTCTCCGAGCTGCTGCGGATTCTGGTAGTCGGCCGTGATGCCCTGCTCCTGCGCCTTCTGCCTGAAGGCCGGGCTCTGCACCACGGTGCGGATGTCGGCGGTGAGCCGGTCGATCACGGGCCGGGGGACGGCGGCGGGTGCGAACACGGCAAACCACGAGGACGCGTTGACCTGGGGGTAGCCGACTTCGGCGGTGGTCGGCACGTCGGGCAGGCTGGGCAGGCGCTCCTTGCCGGTCACGGCCAGCACGCGCAGTTTGCCGCTGGCGACGTGCGGCAGGAACGACGGCGCGGTGCCAAAGGTCAGGTCCACTTGGCCGCCGAGCAGGTCTTGCAGCGCGGGGCCGGTGCCCTTGCTGTAGGGCACGTGGGTCATCTTGATCCCGGCCTGCTGCTCGAGCATGCCGCCCGTCACGTGCTGCAACGATCCCGCGCCCGACGACGCGTAGTTGAGCCGGCCGGGGTTGGCCTTGGCGTAGGTGATCAGTTCGGCCAGCGTCTGCATGGGCAGGTCGCTGCGCAGCACGATGATTTGCGGCGTGGAGATCACGTTGGCCACGGGCTGGAAGTCCGCATGCTCCCACTGCTTTTGCTTGGTGATGTGCGGCGAAATCACATGAAAGCCCGAATACTGCATGAGCAAGGTGTAGCCGTCGGCCTTGGCGCTTTTGACGGCCGACGCCGCAATGCTGCCACTGCCCCCGCCCCGGTTGTCCACCACCACCGACTGGCCCAGCACGGGCGCCAGCGCCTGGGCCAGCATGCGGGCCGAGAAGTCGGTGGTGCCGGAAGCGGCGGTGGGCACCACCAGGGTCACGGTCCTGCCGGGATACGCGCTCTGCGCGCCGGCGCTGCTGCACAGCGCGGCAGCCAGCGCGGCCGTGGCCAGCAGGCGGGTGGATCGTTTGCGGGTTGTTTTCTGCATATGCGGGAGGTCTTTGGCGCACCGTTTCCGGAGCATTTCTGGCCCCCCAGGGGATGGCATGGGCGTGGCCAGCGGCGACGGCATGATAGCGCAGCGTTTTTCAGTCGCTTTGGGGTCCCCCGCGCAGGGTACGATCGGCGCCCCCATGACCCCATCCTCCCCCCGCTGCAAGCCCTGCAATGGGACCTGTTTTGCCGCGTGATCGACAACTTTGGCGACGTCGGCGTGTGCTGGCGCCTGGCGGCGCAGCTTGCGGGGCGCGGCCAGCGGGTGCGCCTGTGGGTCGACGACGCCTCGGCCTTGCAGTGGATGGCGCCCGCAGGCTGCCCGGGGGTGGAACTGCGCGCCTGGGGTGCGCCCGCGCCGGCGCCCCACGAGCGCGCGCCGGACGTGCTGCTGGAGGCGTTCGGCTGCGAGATGGATCCCGGCTTGCTGGCATCGAGCGTGCACCGATCCGGCGCCACGGGCCGAAAACCCGTCTGGATCAACCTGGAACATCTGTCGGCAGAGCCGCATGCGGAGCGCAACCACCGGCTGCCCTCGCCGATCATGTCGGGCCCCGCCGCGGGCTGGGCGCGCTGGTTCTTCTACCCCGGATTCACGCCGGCCACCGGGGGCCTGCTGCGTGAGCCGGATCTGCTGGCCCGGCGCAGCGCGTTTGACCGCATGGGGTGGCGCAAGGCCCTTGCCGCGTCCCATCCGCAGGGTGGATCAGGCGAGGGATGCCGCTGGATGTCGCTGTTTTGCTACGAGCCCCCGGCGCTGGCCGAACTGCTTGCGCAAAGCCAGAGCCAGAGCCGGTGCACGCGCCTGCTGGTTACCCCGGGGCGTGCAGCGTTGGCGGTGCAGGCGGCGCTGGCCCCGCGCGCCGTGGAGCGCGCGCATCCGCAGCACGGGCAGCTTGCCGTGGTCTGCCTGCAAGCCTGCCCCCAGCCGGCGTTCGACGAATTGCTGTGGGCCTGCGATTTCAACGCCGTGCGCGGCGAGGACTCGCTGGTGCGGGCGCTGTGGGCCGGGCAGGCCCTGGTCTGGCAGCCCTACCCGCAGGACGACGGGGCCCACCATGCGAAGCTGTGGGCGTTTCTGGACTGGTTGCAGGCGCCGCCTGCGCTGCGGCAATTCCATGCGCGCTGGAGTGGGCTGGACAACGCGCCGCTGCGCTGGCCCGGCGACGACACCCTGGCCGAATGGAGCGCCTGCGTCCAGGCCGCGCGCGCGCGGTTGTTGGCGCAGGACGATCTCGCCACCCAACTTTTGGGTTTCGTTCTGGAAAAACGCTAAGATCCAGGGCTTTGCGCAAAGCAGGCGCGCGACCTGCGTCCTGACAGCTGCGCGCATTCCCGCCGCGGAACATGCGTCGGCACGGCGCGCCGCCGCCGGCCAACGCATCGAGCGGCCCCAACCCCAAGCAACCTGCTATGAAAATCGCTCAAGAAATCCGCGCCGGCAACGTCGTCATGCACGGCAAGGATCCCATGGTCGTCCTGAAGACCGAATACGCCCGCGGCGGCCGCGGCGCAGCCACCGTGCGCATGAAGCTCAAGAGCCTGATCGCCAACTTCGGCACCGAGGTCGTGTTCAAGGCCGACGACAAGATCGACAACGTGATCCTGGACAAGAAAGAGTGCACCTACTCGTACTTTGCCGACCCCATGTACGTCTGCATGGACACGGACTACAACCAGTACGAAGTCGAAGCCGAAAACATGGGCGACGCGCTGAACTATCTGGAGGACGGCATGTCGCTGGAAGTGGTGTTCTACGACGGCAAGGCGATCTCGGTCGAACTGCCCACCGGCGTCGAGCGCGAAATCACCTGGACCGAGCCCGCCGTCAAGGGCGATACCTCCGGCAAGGTGCTCAAGCCCGCGAAGCTCGCCACCGGCTTTGAAGTGGCCGTCCCCCTGTTCGTGGCCCAGGGCGACAGGATCGAAATCGACACCCGCACCGGTGAATACCGCAAGCGCGTCTGATTGAAACGCCCCGCAGGCTTGGCCACCAGGCCGGTCAAAGGCCCAGCGCCGCAATGCCGGCACGCGCGATCTGTGCGTCCTCGGTGGATTTCACACCGCTCACGCCCACGGCTCCCAGGCATTCGCCGTTGCGCATGATCGGCACGCCGCCTTCGAGCAGGCCGTCGATGGTCGGCACGCTCAGGAAGGATGCGCGGCCGCCATTGATGACCTCCTCGTACAGCCTGCTCTCGCGGCGGCCCAGGGCGGCCGTGCGGGCCTTGGAAGGGGCGATGTGCGAGGACACTGCAACGGCGCCGTCCAGGCGCTGCAACCACAGCAGGTGCCCTCCGTCGTCGACGATGGCAATCGTCACGGCCCAGCCCTGGCTGAGCGCTTCGGCCTCGGCCGCAGCGGCAATCGCCTTGACGTCGGCGAGTTCGAGTTCGTGCTTGGTTTTCATGGGAATCTCCGGAAAGAAAATGTCTGGGCCGCGCGCAAGCGGGCCGCCGCTAGCCGTCGAGCATAGCCGCATCCCGGCGGCCGGGCCGCCCGGGAAAAGTATCTCCTTACCCAAAAGCAGGCTTGCGGGATGGGTTGCTGCTGGACCGGAAGCCGGAACCCTCTAGAATCCACCCTGTCTGCGTCGTGCAGACCTACCGAGGAGAGACACAAGATGACTGATCATCAAATCACCACCCTGGGCCACTCTGCGGGCTATGGCATTTCGCGGGAAGAGCGCCACAAGGTACTACGCAACACGTATTGGTTGCTGACCCTGAGCATGCTCCCCACGGTGCTTGGCGCCTGGATCGGCGTGGCCACCGGAATCACCCAGGCGCTGCACGGCGGTCTGGGCCTGATCGTTTTCCTGGGCGGCGCGTTCGCCTTCATGTACGCCATCGAGAAGACCAAGCACTCGGCCGCCGGCGTGCCGGTGCTGCTGGCGTTCACGTTCTTCATGGGCCTGATGCTCTCGCGTCTGATCGGCGCGGTGCTGGGCTTCAGCAACGGCACCGAGCTCATCATGACGGCGTTTGCCGGCACGGCGGGCGTGTTCTTCGTCATGGCCAGTCTGGCCAGCGTGATCAAGCGCGACCTGTCGGGCCTGGGCAAGTGGCTCATGGTGGGCGCGCTGGTGCTCATGGCGGGCGGAATCATCAACGTGTTCGTCGGCTCCAGCGTCGGCATGATGGTGATCTCCGTGGCGGCCATCGGCATCTTCAGCGCCTACATGCTGTACGACCTCAAGCAGATCCTCGACGGCGGCGAGACGAACTACATCAGCGCCACCCTGGCCCTGTACCTGGACATCTTCAACGTGTTCCAGAGCCTGCTGGTGCTGCTCGGAATCATGGGCGGCGAGCGCGACTGATTCCCTCCCTTCTGCGTTTCGCCAAAAGGCCCCTTCGGGGGCCTTTTGCATCAACCATGGCGGCGGCCTGCCGATATGGGCAAGGACATGCAACGCAAAACCCCCTCCATCGCCCTGCGCCTGCTGGCTCTCTCCAGCATCTGCTGGCTCCTCGCCGGCTGCGACAAAATCCCCGGGCTGGGGGGCTCCGACCAGCGGCTTGTTGCGCAGCGGGAGGAGGAAGCCAGGGCCATTGGTGGGGCATGCCGCCATGCCCTGCGCGGTCCGGAAGACTGCTTCGTGCTGAATCCCAAGGCCCCCAAAGCCTCGGTGTTTGCGGGCTGGAAGGACATGGACGGCTACATGCGCGAGAACAAGATCGAGGGCACGCCCCCGGTACTCGGCAAGCTGGACAAGCCGGAGCCCCGCATCGAGACCGAACCGCGCCGTAACCGCAGTTGAACGGATACAGGAAGGCCCGGGTCAGCCGCTGCCCGCCTGCTGCGCCAAAAGGTGCGCGCGGACCTCGGCGCGCGACTCTGCGCCAAGGGCCGCGTTGCGCGCATCCGCCAGCACGTCCGCAATGCGCACGGCTGCGCCGCGCTGGGCGGACAACACGGCGGCCTCGACCATGGCAAGGCTCACAAGGTTTCGGTCAGCGATTCCGGATGGCTCCGCGCCGGTGCGCAGCGCACGAATGAACTCGGCGAGCGCGGCTGCGATTTCCTCGGGCTCTGCCGGATCCAGTGGCACGACGTCCGCGTGCGTGGACACGGGGGGATTCGCGCCGTCCCAGAGTACGCTTGCCTGCCCGGAGCTCGCACGCCAGGCGCCGTTCCAGCTGGTCTCGTCCCCAGGGCTGCACCAGCTGCCCGTGTAGCGGAACCGGGTTCCCCGGGAGAAGGTGAACAATGCCGTCGCGGCGGCGTCGCCTGCGTACCAACTCCAGCTTGGATTGAACGATTCGCAGTAAACCGATACCGGCTCGTCGTCGAGAATGAAACGCGCCGCATCGAATGGGTGGATGCCCATATCGACAAGCAGCGGCTGCGCCATGGTTTCGCGAAAGCCGCCGAAATGCGGTGCTTTGAAGAAGTCGTTCGTCAGCAATCCCACCGGGCCAAGAGCCTTCACCGTCCGTTTGAAGGAGGTCAGTCCCCGGAAGTAGCGGCGGGATTGGCTGACCATCAGCAGCCGCCCCGTGACCGCCGCAGCCGCTGCGAGCGAGATCGCCTGCGCCACCGTGGGTGCCAGGGGCTTCTCCGAGAGCACCGCCTTCCCGCGAAACAGCGCATCCGTCGTCACGGCGTGGTGCGCGGCGGGGACGGTGACATTGACGACGGCGTCAAAGGCGATTCCCGCGCCGACAAGGTCTGCGAGCGACTCCGCTGCCATGGCCGTGTTCCGGGACAGGCCGGCAAGCAGCCGCGCCGCAGCGCCGGGAACGATATCGACGGCGCCGACCAGTTCCGCGCCGGCGGTGCCCAGAATGAGCGATGCCCAGTTCGCTCCCATGGCACCGGCGCCCACCAGAACGAGGCGCGCCGCGCGGCTTGGGTCGTCCAGGGTTGCAAAGGCAGTCATCGGACGAGGGCCCCCGCGTACCCCTGCCCGGAATAGAACGCGCCGGTGTCGTAGCGCAGCAGGGTGGGCGTTTCGCGCGCCGCCCGGTCGCTGCGCGCCCAGGCCACACCGTTTGCAATCACCCGACGAATGTCGGGGTGGTGGTAGACAGGATAGTCTTGGTCGCCGGGGCTGAAGTAGAAAATCCTCCCGTTTCCACGGCGGAAGGTACACCCGCTGCGAAAGACTTCGCCCCCGGAAAACGAGCTGATGAAGATGAGTTCATCCGGCACCGGAATATCAAACTGTTCGCCATACATTTCCTGCTCGGGGATGATGATGGGGTGCGGAACTCCCTGCGCGATGGGGTGCGTCGGATCCACTGTCCAGATCAATTCACGGTCGTGTTCGCTTCGCCAGCGCAGAGTGCACGTCGTTCCCATGAGCTTCACGAATATCTTCGACCAATGCCCCGAGTGGAGTACGACCAGGCCCATGCCGTCAAGAACCTGCCGGTGCAGCCGCTCCACGACCGCGTCCGCCACTTGGTCGTGCGCCATATGGCCCCACCAGACGAGAACGTCCGTGTCTTGCAGCCGTGCTTCGCTGAGACCGTGCTCCGGATCGTCCAGCGTCGCGGTCGTCACGGTCGCAAAGTCGCCGAGGTATTCCTCGATTCCCGCCTTGATCGTATGGTGCATGCCGTCGGGGTAGATCGCGGCCACCTTGGGCTCGACCTTCTCGTGCCGGGCTTCGCCCCAAACGACTACCCGAAGTGGAGATCTTCCGGAATTCATGATGCTGCTTTCTGCGTGGTGGGAGGGTATTACTTCGTCGATCCGCCCAGCGCCCCGGCCGTAATGAAGCGTTGGGCGACGAGCAGGAGAATAATGGCGGGCAATGAGGAAACGACTGCGGTTGCCATGATCGATTGCCAGTTCGACACCTGGGTGCCGAGATACTGGTAGATCCCCAGTGTCACCGGTCGAACCGCTTTGGTCGTCGTCAGTGTGAGCGCGAAGAGAAAATCGCTCCACGCGAAAAGGAACGTGAATAGTCCCGCCGTGATGATCGCATTGCGACTGACGGGCACGACGATCGAGACAAATGTGCGAATGGGTCCTGCCCCGTCAACGCAGGCGGCTTCAACGAGTGAGGGTGGCAAACCCAGCATGAAGGATCGCATGAGCAAGATGGCAAATGGAATCCCGGCGGTGGCGTCGGCGAGCACCAGCCCGGGGATGCTGTTGAGCAGGTGGAGACTGTTGTACGCCGGGTAGAGGGCGTTCGCAATCACGATTCCCGGAATCATCTGCGAGACGAGGATGGCGAAGAGGATGGCGTCCACCCACCGGCCGCGCAGGCGTGCCAGCGCGTAGGCAGCGGGCGCCGCAATGGCGAGCGACAATGCCACGGTGCACAGCGATACGACGAGACTCGTAATCAGGTTCGCGCCCTGTTCGGTGATGGCCCGGACATAGCCGTCCAAGTTGGGCGCCATCGGAAACAGTTCCGTGGACAGGGTATTTCCGGACTTCTGCAGGGAGGCATTCACCATCCAGTAAACCGGGAAAAGCATCAGCGCAAGCAGCGCGATTCCCGCTGCGGTATACAGCGGACGCCGGAGCCAGACGAATGCAGCCACCCTATGCATCATTTCGCTTGCGATTCGAGAAAATATAAATCACGGCAAACACCAGCGAAATGAGGATGAGTATGTTGCCATACGCCGCTCCGACACCGAAGTCAAAGCGCACGAACGACTCCTGGTACGCGCGGATCGTCAGTGTTTGTGTGGAATTCGCCGGTCCCCCATTCGTCAGGCCAAGAATGATGTCCAGTACCTTGATGGTGTAGATGACACCCAGGATCAGCACAACGCTGACGACAGGGCGCAGGCACGGCCAGGTAATGTGGCGGAAACTCTTGAGTCCGGTTGCACCATCGAGCGCAGCGGCTTCGTAGAGTTCCTCCGGAATGGCCTGCAGGCCCGCATGGAGAATGGTGACGTTGAACGGTATCCCGACCCAGATGTTCACGAGCAGAACGGCAAGAAGCGCGACGTCCGGACTGGTCAGCCACGGAACGGGCTCGCTCACGAGGTGAAAATACTGAAGGGCCGCGTTCAGGATTCCACTGTCCCGATCGAGGATGGAGCGCCACGTGGCACTCGATACGATCAGGGGAAGAAGCCAGGGCAAGAGAAGCAATGCCCGAAGAACGTTGTTGAGAGGAAATTTCTTGCAAAAGAAGAGCGCGAGTGCGAGTCCGATACCGAACTGACCCAGGATGGATCCCACCGTGAACAGCGCAGTGTTCAGGAGCGACGGGGCAAAGAGCGTGCTCGCGAAGGCCTTCGCGTAATTCGCGAACCCCACCCACGGGGCTTGGCCGGTAAAGAAGGTTTTCGCTGTGTACTGCTGAAAACCCATGGCGACGTTGGAGAGCAGCGGATACCCGAAGAACACGGCGAGAAAGAGGAGTGCGGGGATCAGAAAGCCGACGAGATAGCGATGCTCCCGCGCCATTCCCCAGGAACCTGCGCATCCCTTTGAAGGGGCGGATTCTGCGCAACTGTGCATGGCGTATCAGGGGCGGGCGGAGAACCGCGTCACTTCGCAGCGGCTTGCTTGAAGGCATCTGCGGACGATGCCTTGCCGGTGAGCCCCAGCTGCACGGCGGAGTAAATGACCACGGAGGTGTCATGCCATTTCACCCCGAGTTTTCCGGTGCGACTGCGTGCGCTGGCAACCTGCTCTGCGAACACCTTCATCGACGGAACCTTGGCGACGAACTGTGGAACCAGCGCCGTTTTGGTGGGAACGGTGAGCCGCTGCTCGGCCAACGCGAGTTGGTTCTCGTCACTGTTGATGCATTCGACGAAACGGGCGGCCAACGCCATCTTGCCCTTGTCTCCGGTCCGAGGGACGGTCCACATTTCGCCGCCAAGCGGAGTGATCGGCGTCTGTCCTGCGATGTTCACGGGAATCTGAGCGATGCCATAGTCAAGCCCGGTTGATTGATTGAGTTTGGGCATATTCCACGGCCCGTTGATCATCATGGCGGCCTTGCCCGCGATGAACTGGTCATTCACGTCACTCTGGCTCCAGTTGACGACACTCTCGGAAACCGACCCGTTCTTGACGAGATTGATGAACAATTGCAAGGCTTCGGAGACCTTGGGTGAGGAAAGGTCCGACTCATCTGCGCCGTTGGACCACATGAAGGGCAGGAACTGCCAACTGCCCTCGGCAGTCGCCGCAGCCGTGAACGCAAGACCGTAGGTATCCCTTGTCGTGAGTTTCTTGGCGGAATCCCGGAGTTCGGCCCAGGTTGTGGGCGGCGTCATTCCCGCCGCTGAGAGGATCTTCTTGTTGTAGAAAAGCGCGAGTGTGTTGACGGTCGGCGCAAGACCGTAGACCTTGCCGTCATAGGTGCCCGCCGCGAGAATGTTCTTCGCATAGCCTGCCGTGGGAACGTTGAAATCGATCAAGGGAGCGAGTACACCCGATTCTGCAATCTGCTGAACGTTCGGGTTGTCGAGCATGAGAACGTCGGGCAGGGTCCTGGCCGAAGCCTTTTGGAGCACCTTCTGGACGAGCGTGTTATCGGGCACTATTTCCCGATTGATGCGGACTCCGAGTTCGGTCGCGCAATGGTCCAGCGCAATTTGGATGTGGCTCTTCTCGGGCTCGTTGATGTAGTAGTCGAGAATGCGGAGGACCGATCCGGCAGCCCCCTTGCTCATGTCACCCGTGTCAGCCGTGCTGTTTTCGCTTGCATCCCGCGAGCACCCCATGACGACTGCGGCGAACGCGAATGCAGCTGCGGTTATCTTCGCTTTGGTTTTCATGGCGGGGAATGCCTCAAATCACGCTGTCCCACGGTGCAGAAAGGCGCACGGCGGCGTTGATCACGCCCACCATGGAATAGGTTTGCGGGAAGTTGCCCCACATCTCACGGGTTGCGGGGTGGGTGTCTTCGGAGAGCAGGCCGAGCGGGTTGCGGGCCGCGAGCATGGCCTCGAAGATGGCGCGCGCCTCGGTCCTGCGGCCGATGCGCGCGAGCGCGTCGATGCGCCAGAAGGTGCAGATGTTGAACGCCATCTCGGGTTTGCCGAAATCGTCGGCGGCTTCGTAGCGGCGCATGTAGGGGCCGTCGCACAGGCTTTTTTCCATGGCCTCGACGGTGCTCACGAAGCGCGGGTCGCGCGGGTCGATGAGGCCCACTTCGGCCATCAGCAGCACGCTGGCGTCGAGTTCATGGCCGCCAAAGCTCTCGGCAAAGGCCTGGCGCGGTGCGCACCAGGATTTTTCGAGGATCTCGGCGCGCATGCGCTGCGCATGCTGCTGCCAGTAGCCGGCGCGCGCGTCCAGTTGCAGCGTGGTGGCGATCTTCGCCAGGCGGTCGCAGGCGGCCCAGCCCATGAGCGCGGACGAGGTGTGCACCCGCGCGCGCGTGCGCAGTTCCCAGATTCCGGCGTCGGGCTGGCCGTAGACGCGCACCGCGTTCTCGCCCACCTGTTCGAGCCGCGTGAATTCGGCGTGGCCCGCACGGTGCAGCAGGCGCTGGTCGTGGAACGCCTGCGCGGCGCCGAGAACGATGTGGCCGTACACGTCGTGCTGGAAATGCTCGGCCGCCTGGTTGCCCACGCGCACCGGCCCCATGCCGCGGTAGCCCGCCAGATGCGGCACGCAGCTTTCGGGCAGTTCCCGCTCCAGACCGATGCCGTACAGCGGCTGGATATGGCCGCCGCCACCCTGCACCACCACGTCGCTCAGCCAGCGCAGATAGTCTTCCATGGTTCCGACTTCGGAGAGGCTGTTGAGCGCGCGCACCACGAAGAACGCGTCGCGCAGCCAGCAATAGCGGTAGTCCCAGTTGCGTCCGCTGTGCGCCGATTCCGGGATGCTGGTGGTCATCGCGGCGACGATGGCGCCGGTTTCCTCGTAGAGCGAGAGCTTGAGCGTGATCGCCGCGCGGATCACCGCATCCTGCCATTGCAGCGGAATGGCCAGCGCGCGGCTCCAGTGGCGCCAGTAGCTGGCGGTCTCCTGCTCGAAATGGCGCGCGGTGTCGGCGATGCCCTCGGCCAGCGTTTCGTCGGCGCCGAGCAGGAAGTCGTGCGCGCGCGTGAGCACAAAGGCCTGGCCCGACAGCACATGCGATACCGGCGCGTCGGTGCACAGGCGCAGCGTCAGGCTCTCGCCGACATAGCGGATATGGTTGCTGCCGCGCGTGATCCGGGGCACGGTCTGCCCCCAGTCGTAGCGCAGCTTGAGCGCCACGCGGATGCGCGGCGCACCCTGGATGGGGCGCACCCTGCGCACCAGCGTCATGGGGCGAAAGTAGCGCCCGCGGCTGAAGAAGCGCGGCGCGAAATCGCTGACCTCCACGCCGTTGCCGGCCTTGTCGAACAACTGCGTGCGCAAAATGGCGGTATTCGCCTCGTAGCACTGGCGGGACTCTGCCAAGTCTTCGAGTTCGATCGCGAAATGGCTGCCTGCGTCGCCGGGTTGCAGCAGGGCGTTGAACACCGGATCGCCGTCGAAGCGCGGCAGGCAGCACCAGACCATGCGCGCCTGCTCGTCGATCAGCGCGCTGATCGCGCAGTTGCCGACCAAGCCCAGGTTCAGCGAGCCGGGCCGGGGCGCGGTGGCTGCCGTGTTCATCGCCCGCGCTCCAGCATGAACAGCGTGGCGATCCGTCCGGGGGCGGCTTGCACCGGGTCCGGACGCGGCGCCAACCCGGCGAGCCTGCTGCGGGAATCAGGAGAAACCGCCCGGTCGGGTGCCAGAAACGGGAGCAATTGCATGGGACGAAAGCATAAACCCGATTCCCGCACTCCATCCAAGTAATTTCCCTTGGTAGCGTCAATACAAATCAGGAAACTAGTTGATACATGATCGAAACGAATCAGAGGGGCGTCGTCACTTCGCAGCAGCTTGCTTGAAGGCGTCTGCGGACGATGCCTTGCCAGTGAGCCCCAGTTGCACGGCAGAGTAGATGACTGTTGCGGAATCCGGCCATTTCGCCCCGAGTTTTCCGGTGCGACTGCGTGCGCTGGCAATCTGCTCTGCGAATACCTTCATCGCCGGAACCTTGGCGACGAACTGCGGAACCAGCGCCGTTTTCGTGGGAACGGTGAGCCGTTGCTCGGCCAACGCGAGCTGGTTCTTGTCGCTGTTGATGCATGCAACGAAACGGGCGGCCAACTCCATCTTGGCCTTGTTTCCGGTCCGTGGCACGGTCCAGATTTCGCCCCCGAGCGGAGCGATCGGTGTCTGCCCGGCAGTGTTCACGGGAATCTGAACGATTCCATAATCAAGCCCGGTGGATTGGTTGAGCTTGGGCATATTCCATGGCCCGTTGACCATCATGGCGGCCTTGCCCGCAATGAACTGGTCATTCACGTCACCCTGGCTCCAGTTGACGACACTCCTGGAGGCCGACCCGCTGCTTACGAGGTCAATGAGCAATTGCAGGGCTTCGGAGACCTTGGGTGAGGAGAGGTCCGACTCGTCCCCGCCGTTGGACCACATGAAGGGCAGGAACTGCCAGCTCCCCTCGTAGGTTGCCGGAGCCGCGAACGCCAGACCGTAGGTATCCGCTGTCGTGAGTTTCCTGGCGGAATCCCTGAGCTCAGCCCAGGTTGTGGGCGGCGCAATGCCCGCCGCCGAGAGGATTTTCTTGTTGTAGAAAAGCGCGAGTGTGTTGACGGTCGGTGCAAGGCCATAAACCTTGCCGTCGTAGGTGCCCGCCGAGAGAATGCCCTCTGCATAACCTGTTGTGGGAACGTTGAAATCGCTCAACGGAGCGAGTGCGCCCGATTCTGCAATCTGCTGGACTTCCGGGTTGTCGAGCATGAGAACGTCGGGCAGGGTCTTGGCGGAGGCCTTTTGGAGCACCTTCTGGATCAGACTGCCACCGGGCACTGCTTCCCGGTCGAGGCTGACTCCCAGTTCAGCCGCGCAGTTGTCCAGCGCTGCCTGAATGTAGCCCTTCTCGGGCTCGTTGTTGTAGTAGTCCAAAATACTGAGGACCGATCCCGCAGCCGCCTTGCCCGTGCCACCCGGGTTCCCTGCGCCGTTCTCGTTTGCATCACGCGAGCAAGCCATGATGGCGACGGCAAACACCAGTGCGGTCGCGCTTATCTTTGCTTTGGTTTTCAACATGCTCTCCTTACGGGTTATTCATTGTCCAGAGGATTGCCAACACGGTATCGCCCACCCTGCTCCGGCCGAGAGCTTGCCGAATGCGGGAAAGCACTTACAAGCCCTTTTCTTCCTTCATGACTTCATTGACATAACTATCAGGGTACGAGTTCCAATATACGTTCTCCATCCCATCATGCGTAATTTTTACGGAGATGAAAGTGCCTTCTACCAAGTCAACTTGCGCCATGGTGGCCACTATTCTCCCCATGGCAATCATCGCGTCAGCCACAGGCACTTTTCCTGCACTGATTGCATCCGGTGAAATTTTACGGTGCTACCGGCGTCTACCGGCCTATCGCCCACGAAAAATTCACAGGCTATGTTTTGCGCTTTTACCAGCGCATTATTGAACAAATGCACGTCAATGTCCGTCTTCGTTTTATCAAATGTATTTTCCGAATAACGAATGGAACGAGTCAGTTTTGCAAACACATTTTTTGCAGTCATCGGAATCAGCGCCATGCATTTCACCATGGGTTTTCCGAAATAGTCTTTCCAGCCGAGGCCCGTCAATTTTATTTTATACTTGACGATCAGCAGGTCGTCAATGGTTGAATAGTAGCAAAGGGGTGTTATATGGTAGCTGTAAAGGACGTCTTTTACAGAACCGGCATGGATGTTGATGTTCAAGTCCGTCGTAGTAGTAACGCTCGTCGTTGATGTGTCCCCCGAACTTATATTAAAATCAAAATTCGCGCCGGCCTGTACGATCGCACCACTGTACCCAACAGAAATACCTCCACTCGTGGTGAGGTGGGAAGTGTATGATTCGGATGAACCATCGGTCAAGGACTGTGCGTAGCTGATGGTCGCGCCACCGGAATCCTGGGTTACGTCCAGTTCGATGCGGGGAAACAAGAGCTTTGATTCGTCATATCCCGGAATACTGGCCCCCTCATAGCTTAGCAAACTCCCCACTTCATAGTCTGCCGCATAGATGATTTCACTGGAAGAAGTTTCCACCAATTCCGTTGCCGGAGTTTTCGACTGTGGAAACACCATTGGCAAATCCACTACTTTTACCGGCTCATCAAAATCGGGAGTGCGTATATAGACCGGAAAACGCCACGTTAAAAAACTATTGGAATGTCCCAATATCACATCTGTTTGACTGATGGTTTGCCCAAAACTCAGAGCAACGCTTTTCGCTTGATCCTCCGTGTTCGAAAAACCCTTCCCTATCGTCAGGCTGAGATGCTCACTGACATAACCCCCAAACAAGTTGACGGAAGCATGCTCGCTCAGAGTAATTGACCAATCAGAATGCGTAGTCGTGCTTGAATTATTCACGACATGAGACCCTTCAGTAAAAGAAAGACTGGGTGAATTGTCCAGTACAGCGCGCTCAAAAGGTATGCACTGGAGTAATGCCAACGCCTGGATTACCGAGGAATAGTTGACAAATTCCGGAAGCCCTATGCGCAGACTTTTTCCATTATAGTCCATCCCGCCGGCGAAGCACGGAAGTACATTTAATCGTTCCACGTATTCCTGGGGATTGGCGAGGATTTGATCGTACAATAATGGCCATCCTTCCTGTTCATCATCCACGGAGTATATGAATCTGCCATTTCCCTCTACATCAGTATCTGCAATCTCAATGAAAAAAGGATGGAAAGCAAGTTTGCAAATATTTTCGTGGTCCATGAAGGTTTCGACGGAAGCTCTGGAGATATGAACCAGATTGATATTGGGGACGGTATATTTTCCTTCATCGGGTATCTTAATATCTTCAGTCAGCGATATGAATATGTCACTGGATGCATATCCACGCGGAGCGCGAGTTGCCGGGCTGGTATCGTCATGAATTCTATTGAACTTGTCTACTATGGCACCAGTTGCTTCATCTACATTCAAAAAATGGGTTTCAAGAACAGAACAGATCAACCATGTTTGATGCGCAGCATCCCCGGGATATCTATGCTCTACCACATGGGGGGCAGTCCAGATGATATTATCAGTTGGTTTGAGCGGAATGAAGGTGGCAGAAATGCATTTATATTCCGGCTTTAACAACGTGTCCGGCCTGAGCGACTGCATGACGGTTTGATTCCAAAATTTCAACCGACCAAAATCTTCTTTATCATGCCGCAACAGAGCCAGGCAAGGCTGCTGGCTTGCATTCACAAAATTAACCAGGATTTGTTCATCGCTGGTGGACGAAATGAACCTTCCTGATTTCAGTTGAACGATGGTATGATCTTGCGTGCTGACCTCTCCTAAAGAAACCGCCATAAAATCAGATGCATTGGTTTTTTGCTTTGAAAAAATCGTCAAGGAAGCAGAATATACGGTCAGATTATTGGATAAGTCCACGTTGGTCAGAATAGCCTGCAAGGCAAATCCTTTTTTCACAAAAGTGAATTCCATCTTTTCAGACCCAAAGGGCAGCTCAATGCTGTGCTCCACTTTGCCATCCGTAACGTCAATGAGCACCAGTGAGTAGATTCCTTTATCTTCATTCAATAGAATCAAACTACCGTTCGTATGTTGATCAAGATTAAAAATATCAAAAATCTTGACTATTTTCCCCATACAGGAATTTGAAATCGTCAGAGGATCTACTACGAGTCCTTCTTTGTCATAATCGTAGCTTACATGGAACAGGGTGCAGGGTGTAAGCACCACTATTGCATCCCTGTTTTTTTCCGGATGATAAAAACTCTTGGCATCCATGACATCTTCCAGTTTTATGCCGTCGAGACAAGCATCAAAATGGGTGTACACCGCTGTTTCTCTCTTGGAAAATACGTCCGTGATGCGAAGCAGAACCTTCCCGCCATCATCTTCTACTATTACGTACGGGTGATTCAAATTGAAAATCGAATCTCCCACCCCTACCGGAGGCATGTCGGGAAGAACGTCTTGAGCGAAAAATTTTTTATTCAGGGTCATGATTTCTTGAGCAACGATTTTATAAATACATGTTGTAACTTATTTCCCGGATTCGAACACCTGCCCTGCAGTTTGTCAATCCCGGGGCTTCCTGGTTCCGTCTCCAACACGCCAGATTCCGGGGGAAACGCAGGACCGGAGGCGATTCATGGAGCAAATCCCACCGTCGTGCCGCCGCAGACGTACAGCACCTGGCCGGTGGTAAAGCCCGCACGCGCGTCGAGCAGCGACGCCACCTGGTGCGCCACCTCGTCGGGGTGTCCCATGCGGCGCAGCGGAATGCTTTGCAAGATGCGCTGCGTGGCGGCTGCGCCCAGCGGGTTCACGCGCTCGAAGAGCTCGGTGATGATGGCCCCGGGGCCAATGGCGTTGACGGTGATGCCATCGTCCGCGAGTTCCAGCGCCAGCGCGCGCGTGAAGCCGTGCAGCGCGGCCTTGCTCGCGGCGTAGGCGATGCGCTCGGCCCTGCCCAGTGCGGCGCGGCTGGAGATATTCACGATGCGGCCAAAGCGCGCCGCGCGCATCCCCGGCAGCAGCGCCTGCACGCAGGCGATGGCCGCAGCCTGGTTGACGGTCATCACGGCCTGCAGGTCGGCGCTGGTGACGGTGTCGATTCCCGCGGGGCGCACGATGCCCACGTTGTTCACGAGGCGCGTCACCGCGCGTTCCGCGACGCTGCGCGCGAGCGCGGCACGCAGCGCGCGCTCGTCGGCGAGGTCCACCTGGACGAAGGTCTCGCGCGGGCCCATGGCGACCGGGGCGACGATGTCGTAGTTCACGACGTGCAGGCCGTCGGCCATCAGGCGCGCGGCCACCGCGCGGCCGATTCCCCGGCTGGCGCCGGTGACG
>NZ_AFAL01000422.1 GCF_000193225.1 Verminephrobacter aporrectodeae subsp. tuberculatae At4
GCAGCAGGCGCCCGCACGCAGCGGCGTTGCCGGCCGCCCGCTTCCATATTCCAATATCTGATTGTTTAACAAGAATATATTCTTTTGAGTTTTAAGCAGCGCCGCGCACAATGCGCGGTTTTCAGCATTTCTCGGGCGCCGCACGCATGACATCCTTGAACCCCAAGACCCTTCTGGTCGCCCTGGCCCTGGCCGCCAGCGGTGTGGCGACGGCGCAGAACGCATTGCTCAACGTCTCCTACGACGTGGCGCGCGAGTTCTACAAGGACTACAACGCGGCCTTCGTGGCCCACTACCGCAAGACCACGGGCCAGGAGGTGAAGATCGACCAGTCGCACGCGGGCTCCAGCGCCCAGGCGCGCGCCGTGAACGACGGTCTGGCCGCCGACGTGGTGACCATGAACACCAGCACCGACGTGCAATTCCTCGCCGACAAGGGCGTGGTGGCCAAGGACTGGGCCCGGCGCTTTCCGTACGACGCATCGCCCACCACATCGACCATGTTGTTCCTGGTGCGCAACGGCAACCCCAAGGGCATCCGGGACTGGGACGACCTGATCAAACCCGGCGTGCAAGTCATCGTGGTCAACCCCAAGACGGGCGGCAATGGCCGCTACGCCTACCTCGCCGCATGGGGCGCGGTGCGCGAGAAGGGCGGCAGCGACGCGCAGGCGGCCGAGTTCGTGGGCAAGCTCTACAAAAACGTTCCCGTGCTCGCCAAGGGCGGGCGCGACGCGACCGCGACCTTCCTGCAACGCAACCAGGGCGACGTGCTGATCACCTTCGAGTCCGAAGTGCTTTCCATCGAGCGTGAATTCGGCGCCGGCAAGGTGGACGCGGTCTACCCCTCGGTGAGCGTGGTGGCCGAGAACCCCGTGGCCGTCGTCGAGCGCACCGTGGCGCAAAAGGGCACGGCGCAGCTGGCCAAGGCGTATCTGGACTACCTGTATTCCGACGAGGCGCAGGAGATCGCCGCCCGGCACGCCATCCGCCCGCGCACGCCGGCCATGCTCAAGAAATACGCCGCCACCTTCAAGCCGATCGGGCAGTTCACGGTGGCCAAGTACTTTGGCTCGCTGTCCGAAGCGCAGAAGCTGCACTTCAACGACGGCGGCCACTTCGACAAGCTCTACCAGCCCGGCGGCCCCGGCAAACCATGAGCGCTGCGGGTGCGGTGGCCGCGCGGCCTGGCCGGCGCGCGGCCCGGCGGGTACTTCCCGGTTTTGGCCTCACGCTCGGCTATACGCTGTTCTATCTGAGCGCCATCGTGCTGATCCCGCTGTCGGCGCTGGTCTTCAGAACCTTCAGCCTCAGCTGGGAGCAGTTCTGGTCGGCGGTCAGCGCGCCGCGCGTGCTCGCGTCGTACCGGCTCACGTTCGGCGCCTCGTTCCTCGCCGCGCTGGTGAATCTGGTGTTTGGCCTGCTGATCGCCTGGGTGCTCGTGCGCTACCGGTTTCCCGGCAAGAAGATCATGGACGCGCTGGTGGACCTGCCGTTCGCGCTGCCCACGGCCGTTGCCGGCATCTCGCTCACGGCCCTGCTCGCGGGCAACGGCTGGGTCGGGCAGATCCTCGCGCCCCTGGGCATCGAGCTGGCCTTCAAACCCGCGGGAATCGTGGTCGCGCTGATTTTCATCGGCCTGCCGTTCGTCGTGCGCACGGTGCAGCCGGTGCTCGAAGACGCTGAAAAAGAACTCGAAGAAGCCGCCGCCTGCCTGGGCGCCACGCGCTGGCAGACCTTTGCCCGGGTCATCCTGCCGTCGATCACGCCGGCCCTGCTCACCGGTTTTGCCATGGCGTTCGCGCGCGCCGTGGGCGAATACGGCTCGGTGATCTTCATCGCCGGCAACGTGCCCATGCTGTCCGAGATCACGCCGCTGATCATCATCGGCAAGCTCGAGCAGTACGACTACGCGGGCGCCACCGCCGTGGCGCTGGTGATGCTGCTCATCGCCTTCCTCCTGCTGCTCGTCATCAATGCGCTGCAAGCCTGGCAGCGCCGCCGCGCGGGGGCCCCGGCATGAGCGGGCACCCCCCCTCCATGCCCCGCGGGGAACGACCGAGGCGCCCTGGGTGCGCCGCACGCTGATCGCCGCGGCGCTGGCCTTCATGCTGCTGTTTCTGGTGCTGCCGCTGGCCGCCGTGTTTGCCGAGGCGCTGCGCAAGGGCCTGGGCGCGTACCTCGCCGGTCTGCGCGAGCCCGACGCCTGGTCGGCGATCCGGCTCACGCTGATCACGGCGCTCATCGCCGTTCCGCTGAACCTGGTGTTCGGCGTGGCCGCCGCCTGGTGCATTGCGAAATACGAATTCCGGGGCAAGGCCTTTCTGACCACGCTGGTGGATCTGCCGTTCTCCGTCTCGCCGGTGGTCGCCGGGCTGGTCTACGTGCTGGTGTTCGGCGCGCAGGGCTGGCTCGGTCCCTGGCTTCAGGCGCACGACGTCCAGATCATCTTTGCCGTTCCCGGAATCGTGCTGGCGACGGTGTTCGTCACCTTCCCGTTCATCGCGCGCGAGCTGATCCCGCTGATGCAGGCCCAGGGCAACGAGGAGGAGCAGGCCGCCATCGTGCTGGGCGCCACCGGCTGGCAGACCTTCTGGCACGTGACCCTGCCGAACATCCGCTGGGGCCTGCTCTACGGCGTGATCCTGTGCAACGCGCGCGCCATGGGCGAGTTCGGCGCGGTGTCGGTGGTCTCGGGCCATATCCGGGGGCAGACCAACACCCTCCCGCTGCACGTGGAGATCCTCTACAACGAGTACCAGTCCGTCGCCGCCTTCGCGGCCGCATCGCTGCTGGCCTTGCTGGCGCTGCTCACGCTGCTCATCAAGACGCTGGCCGAACACTACACCGCGCAGACGCAGACGGCCGCTGCCGGACTGCCCCCCGAGCGGCCCCGCTGAAGGAACGGAAAACACCATGGGAATAGAAATCCGCAACGTCAGCAAGCGGTTTGGCAGCTTCCAGGCGCTGCGCGACCTGAGTCTGGACATCGCACCGGGCGAGCTGATCGCGCTGCTCGGCCCCTCGGGCTGCGGCAAGACCACGCTGCTGCGCATCATTGCCGGGCTGGAGACGGCCGACACCGGGACGATCCACTTCTCGGGCGAGGACGCGACCAGCGTGCACGCGCGCGAGCGCAACGTGGGCTTCGTGTTCCAGCACTACGCGCTGTTTCGCCACATGACGGTGTTCGAGAACGTGGCCTTCGGCCTGCGCGTCAAGCCCCGCAGCGAGCGCCCGAGCCAGGCGCAGATCCGGCAGAAAGTGACCGAGCTGCTCCAACTGGTGCAACTCGACTGGCTCGCCGAGCGCCATCCGTCGCAGCTCTCGGGCGGCCAGCGCCAGCGCATCGCGCTGGCGCGCGCGCTCGCGGTCGAACCCCGGGTGCTGCTGCTCGACGAGCCCTTTGGCGCGCTCGACGCCAAGGTGCGCAAGGAACTGCGCCGCTGGCTGCGCCGCCTGCACGACGAGCTGCACGTGACCAGCATCTTCGTCACGCACGATCAGGAAGAGGCGCTCGAAGTGGCCGACCGCGTGGTGGTCATCAACCAGGGCCGCATCGAGCAAAGCGGATCGCCGCAGGAGGTCTGGGAGCATCCCGCGAGCCCCTTCGTCTACGGCTTCCTGGGCGACGTGAACCTGTTCCACGGCCGGGCGCACGAGGGGCTGGTGCAGTTCGACGGCATGCAACTCGACTCGCCCGAGCACCGCACGGCGCAGGACGCCCCGGCCTTTGCCTACGTGCGCCCGCATGACCTGGACGTGCAGCGCTATTGCCCGGGCGCCGGGCTGGACGCCGAAGGCCGCCCGCGCGGAATCGTGGTGCGGCTCAGCCGGGCCATCGTCGTCGGGCCGATTGCCCGGCTGGAACTGATTCCATCGACCGAACCCAAACTGGCGGAAAATGCGTCCCCGCAAGGCCCCTTGATCGAAGCGCAGATCCCCGCGCAGCAGTTCAGGGAGGCGGGCTTCCGCGAGGGCGAGACGCTGGTGGTGACACCGCGCCGCGCCCGGGTCTTTCTGGACCCCGCTGCCGGCATCTGAGCCGCCCTTCCTCTCGGGGACCCGGCGCGGACGCCGGGAGCCATTTTGTGCGCCACTCCAAGGACAAGAAATGATGCTGTTGAAATGGATCGATCGCGCGCCCCGCAGGGTGCTCGCCTGCGTCAGCGCGGCCTGCGTGGCCATGCTGGCCTTTGGCATGTATCTGCAGTACGGGGTGGGCCTGGAGCCTTGTCCGATGTGCATCGTGCAGCGCTACGCGCTCATTGGCGTCGCCATCTTCTCCGGCCTGGCCTGCGCCCGGGGGGGCCGGCGCTGGTGGCTCCCGCTCGCCGGCCTGGCCGCTGCAACCGCGGGCCTGGGCGCCTTTGTGGCCGCGCGCCAAAGCTGGTTGCAATGGAATCCCCCGGAGACCGCGAGCTGCGGCCGCGACTTCTACGGAATGATCGAGAACTTCCCCATCAGCCGCGCCATCCCCATGATCCTGCGCGGCTCGGGCGACTGCACGGCAATCGACTGGACCTTCCTCGGCGGCTCGATCGCCAACTGGTCGTTCCTCTGCTTCACGGGCCTTGGCCTGCTGCTGCTCACCGTGCTCGTGCGCGGTGGTAGGCAGCGCGACCTGTCGCTGGCCTGACCGGTGAAACCGGTTCCATTCTTAATCTGGCGTGAAGGAGCGATCCCCACCGGGGACCAAGGTCAGCTCATGCGCCCAGTGTGCAGGCTGACGCTGCAAGAGGCGGTAGCCCATGTTGGCCCAGGGGCTGTTCATGTCACGGTAGCGGGACGAGAACACCAGCCCGCTCTGGCCGGTCTGGCAGATGAAGCGCGACTGCTCCAAGTCCGCCAAGTCATACACCGCGCGCAACGAGGCCGCATGGTGGTTGACGAACAGCCCCTTGGCGTCGCCCGGGTTGTACTGCCCCACATTCACGGTGTACGGGCCCCCAGGCGAGGCATGGCGGACATTAAAAAAATGGGCCAGCACCGGCACGCTGCCCATGGGTCGGTGCACGCTCAGCGCCGGGTGTGCCACACCCCAGCGCCACCGGGCCGGATCCGGGCCATAGGCCATCTGCAGGCGATCAAGCGCACGGTCGAAAGCGGCCGCGGACTGCCCGGCGCAGGACAGAGGCTGGCACCACCAGCCGTCATTGCGCTCCAGTATGCCCTCCACCGCGGCCCGGTAATCGCGCTCACCACCATAGGTGGCTGCAAAACGCTCCAAGCCAATTCGCGGCGCGATCAGGCCCCGCACGAGCTCGTCCACCCAGGCGGAAAACAGCAATGGCGCGGCCTGCCCGGCATCCATCACCCCGTCAAAGTCGGCGAGTTGCGCCTGTGCGGCCGCAGCCAGCGGATGGGCCGAGCGAACCTGCCGCAAATAAGGCAGCAACCGGCGCACGGCCAGCGACGTCACGTCACCCTGCATGGCCTGCATGCTCGCGACGTCATGCTTTTCGCGGGCCTCGATGAGCTGCGCGATGCGCTGGTAGCGGTAAGGCAAGGTCCAATCCTGCGTCAAGTAATACGGGTAGTCCGGCGCCGTCACACGCTGGTTCGCCGTGGCCAGCCAACCCTTGGCGCCATCGTCGCGCGGGGTTTTCCCGGGTGCGATCCAGCCCTGCCAGTCGTAGCGCGCCTCCCAACCGGGAGCCGGAGCCACGCCCCGGATATCGTTGGCAGCAGCGCGTATCGGGACCCGGCCCACGGCCTGGAAGCGTATTTGACCCCGGTCGTCCGCCGCGACCACGTTCTGCATGGGCGAGTGGTAAGACGACAGGGCCTGGAACAACTCATCCACCGTTTGGACTTGATTGGTTTGCAGGCCCGCCAGCACCGTCTGGTTGTCGGCATCCAGCGCGCTCCAGCGCAGCGCAAGCACGTATTTGTCCAAATTCAGCGTCCCGGCATGCGATTCTTGCGCATCGCTGAGCACCGGGCCATGGCGCGTGCTGCGCAACCTGATCACCTGATCTGCCTCCCCCTTGACCCGGATGGTTTCGCTGCGCACCGTGAACGGTGCCCAGCCCTCGGGGGTGCGGTATTGCGTGGCGTCAGCGGGGTTGATCTGCTCCAGGTACAGATCCTGCACGTCGGGGTCGGTGTTGGTAAACCCCCAGGCCACATGACCGGTACGGCCCAGCACCACAAAGGGCAGGCCCGGCATGGTGGCGCCGATCACATCGATCGGGGCAATCGGTGTGCCATCCGCGGCCCGACCCGCGGGCGCTTGCAAGGCGGCAAGGTACCAAATCGAGGGTGCGGACAAATCCAGGTGCGGGTCGTTGGCCAGTAACGGCTTGCCGCTCACCGTGCGCGAGCCTGCCAGCGCCCAGTTATTGCTGCCCCGGCCTTCATGGCTACCAGCAGTGCGCGTGAGCGCTTCGGCCCAGGCACGCAGGCCGGCGCTGATCTGGCGAGACAACAGGCCTTCTTGTTGCGCTTGGTGTTTGGGCGCTGCTCCCTGCGGCGCGGCACCTTGGTCCGCTGCCCGATAAACCCCCAACTGACGGTAGAGCGTAGCCAAGTCGACCGAGGTGGCAGGTCGCTCTCCCGGGTAGGGGGGCATCAGTTGCCACAGGCGCTCCGTGTCCAGTGTGCTGGCAACCGACAGGCGCGTGAATTCATGGCCCCAGTTACCACCCATCTCCAGCGCCATCATCAGCGCCCAACCCACGCTGTCCTCGGGCTCCCAGCCACCAGGCTCAACGCCGAGCAGATGGAACTCCGGGGGAAGCGCCTGGGACCGATGGCGGTGAAAAGCCTGTATGCCCTGGCTGTAGGACTGCAGGGCTTGCCTGGCGTACGGCGGCAGTCCTTGGTACTGGCGCCGAGCGTTCCCGATGATGTCCAGCGCACGCATCAGTTTGTCGGTCTCCAGCGTGGCGCCGCCGAAAACTTCGGACAGTTCACCGTGCATCACGCGGCGGTTGAATTCCAACTGCCAACTCCGCTCCTGCGCATGCACATAACCCATCGCAAACCAGGCGTCCTGCGGGGTCTGGGCGCGGATATGGGTCACATCGGCGTCATCCCGCTGCACTTGGACCGCCTGGCGCAATCCCACCACAGCCAGCCTGCCATCGAGTACCGCAAAGCTGCGCTGCACATAGACCGCAACGGCGCTACCGGCCAGCAATATCGCCACTCCCAGGCCGACAACTACCCACTTGATCCATGACGCCATGGTGCCTCCTATTTTTCGATCCATCTCAGCCCCCGGGCCCACGGCCCAGCCGATTCGTGAAAGGCACGTTCGGGTCCGTCATGAAACGCCAAACGTCATCGCCGCAATCGCGTAGTCGGCTGGATTGGCTGGTTCACCAACTCCTGCGCGATGGCCGCGACTGTGGGTGCCAACACCTGGGCAGCCTCAGCGTTGGCACTCAGAATCGTTGCCTCGGACATGGGCATGTCAAAGAGATCGCCCATCACTTGCCCCGTGCGCTTGAGTGGCAGCATCTGGTACTGGTTCAGGTACACGGCTGCGGCCTTTGCACGCGGGCCGTGTTGCACCGCTGCGGTGACGTTCGGGGGGAATGCGCCACGATGGGTCTTGCCGCAGTTGCAGATCGCTTGCAGCACGCGGTGCTCGGTGACTTGGTAGCGCAAATCGGGCAGATCG
>NZ_AFAL01000421.1 GCF_000193225.1 Verminephrobacter aporrectodeae subsp. tuberculatae At4
AAAGCCCTCCAGGTAGCCCTCGGGGTGGCCTGCGGGCAGGCGCGTCACGCGGGCCGCGTCGGCATTCGCTGCGGCCGTGCCGCGCCCGATTTTCTGCGTCGGCTGGCCGAACGGTGACCAGTGCAGCTGGTTGGGCAGTTCCTGGTTCCATTCGATTCCGCCCTTGCTGCCGTATACGCGCAGCCGCAGCTCGTTCGCGTTGCCCGGTGCGACCTGGCTGGCCCACAGCATGCCGCGCGCGCCGCCGACGTAGCGCAGCAGAATCTGCGCGTCGTCGTCGAGCGCACGGTTTGGCACGAAGCGGCTCAGTTCGGCGCACAGCGAATGCGTTTTCAGTCCGGTGACGAAGGCGGCGAGCTGGTAGGCGTGCGTTCCGATGTCGCCGATGCAGCCGCCCGCGCCGGCGCGCGCCGGGTCGGTGCGCCAGAGCGCCTGTTTTTGCCCGGTTTCCTCGAGCGCCTCGGTGAGCCAATCCTGCAGGTACTCCACGTGCACCATGCGCAGCGTTCCCAGCGCACCGTCGCGCAGCATGCGCCGCGCGTGGCGCACCATCGGGTAGCCGCTGTAGTTGTAGGTCACGGCCAGGATGCGGCCGCGTGCGCGCGCCAACTCTTGCAGCCGCAGGGCCTGCGCCAGCGTGGTGCTCACCGGCTTGTCGCAGATCACGTGCATTCCCGCCGCAAGAAAGGCTTCGGCCACGGGCGCATGCTGGTCGTTCGGCGTGACGATGGCCACGGCCTCGATTCCGTCCGCGCGCGCCGCCTCCGCGCGCGCCATCGTCGCGTAGTCGGGGTAGGCGCGCGCCAGACCCAGGGCCTGCGCCGAGCGCAGCGCTTTCTCGGGGCTTGCGCTGAGCGCGCCGGCGAGCAGTTCGTATTCGTCGTCGAGCCGCGCGGCGATGCGGTGCACGGCGCCGATGAAGGCGCCCTCGCCACCGCCCACCATGCCGAGCCGGATGCGGCGCCCCGGCGGCGCCGCGCTGTGCGCCGCGGTCATTGCGCGCCCTCCGGCAGACCGAGCATGCGCTGCAACTGCCGCGCGTCGCTGCTGCCGCCGGCGAAGTCGTCGAACGCCTTTTCGGTCACGCGGATGATGTGGCGGCGGATGAACTCCGCGCCCTCGGCCGCGCCGGCCTCGGGGTGCTTGAGGCAGCATTCCCATTCCAGGACCGCCCAGCTGTCGTAGCCGTATTGCGCCATCTTGGAGAAGATGGCGCCGAAGTCCACCTGGCCGTCGCCCAGCGAACGAAAGCGCCCCGCGCGCCCGATCCAGGGTTGAAAGCCCGCGTACACGCCCTGTCGGCCGGTGGGGCGAAACTCCGCGTCCTTGACGTGCAGCGCCTTGATGCGCTCGTGGTAGATGTCGATGAACTGCAGGTAGTCGAGCTGCTGCAGCAGGAAGTGCGACGGGTCGTAGTTGATGCAGCAGCGTGGGTGCTGCTGCACGCGCTCCAGGAACATCTCGAAAGTGGCGCCGTCGAACAGGTCCTCGCCGGGGTGCAGTTCGAAGCAGACGTTGCAGTCGGCGGCGTCGAAGGCGTCAAAGATGGGCCGCCAGCGGCGCGCGAGTTCGTCGAACGCGGTGTCGATCAGGCCGGCCGGGCGCTGCGGCCAGGGGTACAGGAAGGGCCAGGCCAGCGCGCCCGAGAAGCTCACGGTGTTCCTCAGCCCCAGCCGCTGCGAGGCCTTGGCCGAGAGCAGCATCTGCTGCACGGCCCAGGCCTGGCGCGCCCGGGGATTGCCGCGCACGGCCTCGGGAGCAAAGCTGTCGAAGGCCTCGTCGTAGGCCGGATGCACGGCCACCAGCTGGCCCTGCAAGTGGGTGCCCAGCTCGGTGATCTCGACGCCGTTGGCGCGCGCCACGCCACGCAGTTCGTCGCAATAGGTCTGCGACGCGGCGGCCTGCTCCAGATCAAAGACGCGCCGATCCCAGGAGGGGAGCTGCACGCCCTTGAAGCCCAGGCTCGCGGCCCAACGCGTGATCGATTCCCAGGAGTCAAACGGTGCGTTGTCGCCCGTGAATTGCGCCAGATAAATTCCCGGGCCCTTGATATTGCTCGCCATGGGGTGCTCCTGCGGGTGCCTCAGAGATTTTTGCGAAAGTGGGTCAGGGTTCGGGGAACTCAGCGACCTGGGCCGCTGCAATGCCGCAAATTCTGGAGCACACATCCGGTTTCATTCACTCATGAAAACCCTATCAAACCCGTGGGTTCCATGGTCTTCGCCTGTGGCGTTGGCCGCAACGAAAAAGAATCAGCGCCTGGCCGGTACGGGCTTTGGAACGTTCGCGACGGGGATTGGCTAATTCACCATTAATCCCGTGGTATCTTCGATTGATATCGTTACATTTTGACGCGCCGTGCATCGGGGCATTCGCTTGGCGCTGCCGGGCGGGCGTGCCGATACGCCAAAACGCAAACCGATTTTCCGTGCAACTGCCGCCGCCCCGCGAAAGGGATTCGTTGAGGGCGCGTGGGGTTCGTTTTGTCCCCCACAAAGCGATCATTTTTTTGTGGGAGATGCGGGTGGACGCAACTGTCTTTGCGGGTCCTTGGGTCGGGCTCTTGGCCGAGTATTGGCACATAGCCATCGTGGCGGTCCTGCTGATCGTCATCACGCTGGATTTCTTTTTCCGCTTCGTGCGGCAGTCCGGCAAGTTGGCCAAAGAGCTGCGCCAGTCTCTCGCCGCGCTGCGCTCCATCCGCTCGCAGGCCAACGGTGGCGATGTCGTCGAACTCGGCGAAATCGAATCCAAAGCCATGGCTGCTCCCACCCTGGACCACCTTTGGCGCGAATACAGCAAGACGCTGCACTCGCAGACCAAAGAGGATGAACATGGGCAGAGCCGAATCGTCCGTTGGCGCGCGACGGCGCTCGCCGAGACGTTCTTTACCGAGCAGGCCATCGTAGACAGCCGCTTGAAGACGGAGTTCTACAAGCACTTGCCCGGCGTGCTCACAGGCCTCGGCATCATTGGCACGTTCCTGGGCCTCATCAAGGGCCTGATCAGCTTCGACGTGTCGCTCGACCCGACCAAGGCACAGGAGCAGCTTCGCAATCTGGTCAATTCGGTGGGCCACGCGTTCTTCGTCTCGGCCTCGGCCATCGGCTTGGCCATGCTGTTCACTGGGATCGAAAAGTACTTGGTGACATCGCGCTGCCGGCAAGTCGAGGAACTGCGCGAGCTCATCGACAGCATGTTCAAGGGCGGGGCGGGCGAGGAATACCTCGAGCGGCTTGTCAATGCCGCAGAGAACTCGGCGACTCAGTCGGCGCAGATCAAGGACGCCCTGGTCACCGACCTCAAAGAGATTTTGACGACGCTGGCGACGCAGCAGATCGAGGCCCAGGCGCACAGCGCAGGTCAGATGTCGACGAACGTGGGCAAGGCCATCGCCGAAGGGCTCGCAGGCCCCATGGACGCCATCACAAAGGCTGTCCAGGGCGTGAGCTCCAGCCAGGGCGAGGCGGTCAACAAGATGCTCACCGACGTGTTGGCGAGCTTCGCGTCTCAGATGCGCGAGATGTTTGGCGGCCAGATGACGGGCATGTCCGAGCTCATGCTCAAGGCCAGCGAGTCCATGCAGGCCACCGCCATCCAGTTTGGGCAGCTCGCGGCCAATATGGACGCGGCCGGGACCAGCACGGTGGACGCCATGGGCGAGCGGCTGGGCAAGGCCTTGGACGCCATGGACGCCCGCCAAGCCGCGATGAACGCGCAAATGGGAGCTTTCGTCGAGCAGATCAAGGCCCTGGTGTCGGAGTCGCAGACCGAGTCGTCGCAGAAGCTCAAAGACACGCTGGCAGTGGTGGGCGACCAAGTCGCCGGGGTGGTCGAGCAACTCAGGATGCAGGCCGAGCAAGCGGCAGAGTCCCAAGGCGAGCGCCACGCCCGCTTCGAGCAGACCACGGGCCAAGCCATCGGGTCGCTTTCCGGCCAGGTCGAGCAATTGCTCGGCCAGTCCATGGAGACCAACAAGTCGCTGCAAAACACGGTGGCGAGCCTCGCGCAAGCCACCGACAAGGCGATCACGGGCATGAAATCCGGCGCCGAAACGCTCTATCTGGCGGCCACCGACTTTGCCAAGGCGGGGCAGGGTGTGTCGGAAACCATGCGCGCCTCGACCACCGCTACCGAAGCCATCAAGGCGGCTTCGACCCAGCTCACCATGTCCACCGACGGCGCACGGGCAATCTTCGCCGACTACGCCAAGACGCGCGACACCTTCGCCCTCATGGTTGCCGAGTTGAAGGCCACGTTCGAAAACACAAAGCGCGACGTGTCGATGACTTCGGAAATCATCGGCCGCATTGAGACGGCGACCCAGCAGCTTGCCATCGCGCAGAAGCAGTCTGAGGAATACCTCCAAGGCGTCAGCGAAGTCTTGGTCAAGGCGCACGAGTCGTTCCGGGAGAACGTCGAGCGGACCCTGCGAGAAGGCAATCGCCAATTCCAAGACGAGCTCACGAGCGCAGTTCATTTGCTGTCTGGGGCGATCAAGAACCTGGGCGACGTGGTCGATGACATTCCGCCCCGGAGGTAATCGGCCATGCTTGGAGTCAAAGTCCCCAAGCGGCGCGGCGCGCGAGAAGATGGCGAGAAGCCCTTCTGGATTTCGTTCTCGGATTTGATGACGGCCCTGATGGTCCTCTTTCTGGTCGCGATGGCGGTGGCGCTGATGGCGGTGACTCAGGGCCTGCAGCAGATCAAGAAGGAGACGGAGGAGCGCGACAAGACCATCGAGTCGTGCGTGTCCGACGTGGCGGCCTTGACCCAGCTCGAAGAGTTCAAAGGCGTGACCGTGCGCGGCCACTCCATCGACTTCGGCACTTTGGTCCAGTTCCAAGACAAGGAGCACCGCTTTGAGAAGCCTGGCGACGAGCGTTTCGTTCGCCAGTTCATTCCTCGCGTGCTCGACGTGGCTCGTTCAGACAAGTGCGACAAGTGGCTCAAGCGGGTTGTCGTCGAGGGCTTTGCGAGCAAGACCGGCGATTACCTGTTCAACCTGAATCTGAGCTACCAGCGCTCGCAGCGGGTGCTGTGCGCCTTGCTGAGCACGCAGGTGCCCGACGCGTTGTCGGCGCGCGACCGCTCCTTGATCCAAACGCTGTTCCTCGCAGGAGGGTCGTCGTTCAACACGGCCTCCAGCAGCGCGGCCCAGATGCGGCGCGTGGAAATCAAGCTCGAATTCCGCGACCTGGCCTCCGCCAAGGAGGCGCCGCCCGACATACCCTTGGACCCGGGACTGCGATGCCCCAACGACCGGTGATCGATTCGCTGGCTGGCCTTCGGGCGGGGCTCACCCGATCCTTTGCGGGCGCGGCGACCATGCCCGAGTCATGGTCGGACCCTCGGGGGATGGCTCGCGCACGACAGCGCGTCCACCACGACCACGGCGGCGCCGGCATTTCGGCCGATCCACGTTCCATCATGGTGGCCATCACCGATTTCCGCAGGTCGGGCCGCATCGACTCGTTCCGCGACCTCAAATACGTTTGCCTTGGCATCGGGGCGCTGGACGGCAAGGGCTGGTCGGTGCTCGCCGACGAGACGCTGCGGGGAACCATCGCCCGCACGGCCGAACGGCAATCTTTGGGGCATCGCCGCCTGCGTTGCTTTCAGGCGCTGCTGTCGGCCTACTTCTCCTTCCCGGTCCACGGCAAGGATGCAAGCCCTGAGTCCGCGACGGGGTGGCGCGGCCTGCGAGGCTGGCTTAGGACCGAGCGGGAGCGCCTTGCCAAGCTGCCCGGCTTCAAGCCGCCTTGGTTTGAGGCGTTGGGCCGCCATGTCGAGATGCTCACGGCGCAGCCTTGCGAAAAATTTGGGGCCGACTTGCTGCGCGGCGACCCCTCGGGCTTGAACGACGCATTGGACAGCCTGTCGATCCCACAAACTTCATGGGTGCTCGAGGAGGCGGTTCTCGCCCAGATGAGGGCGGCCTCGGCCCTGCACGATGGGCCATTCAAATCAACGCTGCCGGACCTGTTGCCGATCGCAATGGGCCATGGGGGCGTGTCCATCGGCGAGGGCCTGAAGGTGCGCTGCGTGGCCCTTTTGGTGTCGCGCTATGCCCTGTGCGCGGACAGGCCCGAGCAGCCCGCGCTTCGAGACGCCGCCACTTCCACCATTGGCAACCCCTGGCTGCGGCGAGTCAACTGGGATGCCTGGGTCCGCTCGGACAACGAGCCTGACGATGTGGCTCGCGAGATGGTGTTCGGCTGGCTCAAAGGCCGCTTGATCACGGACTTCTTCGAGCTCCTCACCGTTGATGGCGCCACCGACCGCCGACGCTTGGCATATTGGCTGCGCTTCGCGCCGTTTGTGGACGACATGTGGTTCGCGCTGGGGACATCTGCCTGGCAGCGTCCGGGCGCTCAGTTCGTCGAGTTCCGCGAGCGCGCCAAGGGTCGCCTCCTGAACTTGGGAGGCACGACAGCGGACAACAATGCGTTTGTCATGTGCATCGGTGCCTACCTGGCTGTTGAGTTCGGCGCCAGCGGCAACGCGTTCTACTTGTTCCGCAGGGACGCGCTGAGCCCATCGCTGTCGAAGGCATTGACTTCAGACCGTGCCCGCGAGGGCGTCCACATCAGTGAGCTCAAAGCCGATGTGAACGAAGACACCATGCGCCACCGCGACTCGCTTGGCGCCCTGAAGAGCTGGGAGCAGAAATTCGACGACAGGCTCACGCGGCTCATCGGCAAGAAGCCGCAGGAGCGGCCCGCGTGCGTGCCGGATCTCGAGGCGCTCGTGTCGGATGTGGCTGTCGATGTTGCCGACCTGCGCGACGCTGGCGGAGCCCTTTGGGTCCGCGAGACCGATCGTGGCTCGCACTTGTCGCGCAAGCTGCAGGCGATGGGAATGATGTTCCGGCCCGGCCGGGGATGGTTCAAGGAGTAGCCAATGATTTGGTCGCCATTTGGTTCAAAGAAGAGCGCGGCCGACGGCGCGCCAGCTTCCGCGTCCATGTCGGTGTCATGGGACCGCGATGGAGCTTGCTTTCAACCCAAACCCCCGTTTGATGGGTGGCTGTCGGCGCCGATGTCGTTTGGTGCCAACTCAGAACTCGTCCTTCTGTTGCGTCAGCTCGAAGAAGAGGGGTTCGCGGAGCTCGATGAGAACGGCGCCAGGCTTTCGTGGGACGACTTCTACAAACTGCAAGACTCGCCAGAACACGGAGCCGCCCTGGGCCTGCTCGGGTTGCCACCACATGAAGCATGGACGCCGATCTTGTCGAGCGCAGGCACGCTGACTGACGAGCGCTTCGCCGTAAGCGTCCAAGGCTGGCTCGATCCGAAAGGCCAGCGGCCCAACGGCAATGTGGACATCGTCGGCGCAGTGCTGTCTGCCGGCGGCAAGTCCGCGATCCTTTCTGAGCCGGCCTGGCGCATGGCCGGAGCCGTCGCTGAGCAACGGCAGCGCAAGCCTGAGGAGCGGGCGCCCGATGTCAACAAGCGCGATTGGTCGGCGATTCGGTGGCATGCATCGCGCGCCGGAGCAGACCTGACGGACTACCTGCGCAAGACCGTGGTCCTGACGCCGGAGCGGCTGCGCATCGACCTGCGCAAGGTCAATGTGGCTGGCGACAAGCTCGTGGAAGTGATGCCGGGGTTCGATGGCGCTCCTTCGCGTTGGCTGGAAATGTTCGACCGCCTCGACACGGTACCCGAACGCTACGAGATTCCCGATGGCGACGGCCTGGTGCATGTGATGCTCACGCCGGAGACGCAGGCGGTGCTGCGCGAGATTCGTAGAATGCCCGGCCGGCGCATTGCGGGCGAACGCGCCGAAGCGTTTTTGCGCAATCCGTTTGCCACTCTTGGGCCTGACGCGTCCACGGTCATCGACCCGGCTCAGTTTGAGAAAGCGCGCGATGACGCTGGCGTCTCATTCGCCCACTTCACGGCCCGCGTCCGGCGCGACGAAAAAGGCTATCCATACGACTGCGCACTGCTGGTCGAGGAACTGGTTCTTGGCGAGATCAATTCCGACGAGCTGCGCTTTGAAGGCCCGTATGACTTGGAGAAGTTCGTTTCCAAGCTTGAGGCCCGCATCGCCGCGTCTGCGCAATGCTGCCATTGGAAAGGCTACGACCTGGAAATCCTGGGCGATACGCCGGACCAAGCCAAGCTGCTGCGCGAGGCGCTGCGCGACATGTCGGCGTCCAGTCGCCCGCAGGCTGCGGAGATTTTTGACCTGTCGCGGTATTCCGATCGCATAGGGGAAATCGGTGAAGAGAAGCCCTATTACTCGCCCTTCATCGCCCGCAAGAGCGACGACGCGGGATGGGTCCCCGAGGACGTCAATTTCGGCATCTGCTACACGCCCGAGGGGGGCAGCGAGACGGTGGCGGTCGTGCTCAACGCCGCCTCCATCGCGAAGCTCCGCGAGCAGGTGGCCAAGGCACAAGAGGAGAACCGCGAGACCATCGAGTTCCCAGGCGGCCCCAAGCCCATTCCCGTCGCGTGGGCCGCCGAGGCTCTCAACACGCTGGACAAGGCCCGCGAGGACGTGGGCAAGCGCGAATTTGATCCAACGAACCCCGCCACCAAGGCCAAAGCCGTCGAGCGCAAGGGCTTGGTGGTCAAGCCCAACATGGACACGCTCGACTATGAGGAGCGACGAGGCGCGCTCGCTCCAACCGGCGCACCGCCCAAGCTCCCCGTCTTGCTGCGGCCTGAGATCGCACTCAAAGAGCACCAACTGAGCGGCGTGGCCTGGCTTCAACACCTGTGGCGCCTCTCGCCAGAGGCCTGCCGTGGCGCGCTGCTGGCTGACGACATGGGCCTGGGCAAGACGATACAACTGCTGGCGTTCATCGCTGCGGCCGTCGAAGAACAAGCCGGCATCATCGATCCATTCCTGATCGTGGCGCCTATTTCGCTGTTGGACAACTGGAAGGAAGAGATTGCCAAGTTCCTTGCACCGGGCGCAATGCGCGTCCTGACGTTGTATGGAAAATCGCTGGCCGAAAAGCGTGTTCCCCGGCACGAGCTTGAGGAGGAACTCGTTCAAGGGGGCGTGACGCGGCTTTTGAAGCCCGGTTGGCTCGGTGACGCCCAAGTCGTTCTGACAACTTACGAAACCTTGCGCGACCTCGAATTCTCATTCGCCGCGCAGCGCTGGTCCGCCATGATTTGCGACGAGGCGCAGAAGATCAAGAACCCCAACGCCCTGATCACGCGCGCGGCCAAGAAGCAGAACGCCCGGTTCAAGATTGCCTGCACGGGAACGCCGGTGGAGAACACGCTGACCGACATCTGGAGCCTGTTCGACTTTGTACAGCCGGGCTTGCTGGGTGCGCTGAAGGAATTCGGGAACCTATACCGCAGACCCATCGAGGCGGAGGGCAACGC
This sequence comes from Verminephrobacter aporrectodeae subsp. tuberculatae At4, assembly GCF_000193225.1. GTDB lineage: Bacteria > Pseudomonadota > Gammaproteobacteria > Burkholderiales > Burkholderiaceae_C > Acidovorax > Acidovorax aporrectodeae. Next base: position 9,357 of record NZ_AFAL01000421.1, read on the forward strand.
AGACGCGGAAATGCGAGTCGTAGAGCTGCGGGCGTTAATTGACCCCCAGAAGCTGCGTCGGACCAAGGCGGAGGTCGCCAAGGATTTGCCCAAGAAGATCGAAGTGGATACGTGCCGGGCCTTGCCGCTTTCAGACCGACAGCGGACGCACTATGCCGACGCGGTCGCCACGTTTCGCAAGCGGGAGAATGGCGGCCTCGCCACAGGCTTGCAGTCCCCTTTGGGTCTGCTGCAATACCTGCGCCGGCTTTGCTCGGACCCGAGGCCCCCTGGACACGTTTCGACCGACCCCGAGTCGGTGGCGGACATCGAGCGCCACTCGCCCAAAATGGCATGGCTGCTGGCCGAGCTTCGCGAGATCAAGGCCAAGGGCGAGAAGGCCATCGTCTTTTGCGAGTTTCGGGATCTGCAACGGACGCTGCAGCGCGCCATCGGCGAACGGTTTGGCGCAGTGCCCGACGTGATCAATGGCGACACGTCGGCTGACTCGGCCAACGCCAACAACCGGCAACGGCGAATCAGGGACTTCCAGAACCAGTCCGGCTTTGGCGTGATCGTCCTCTCGCCCCTGGCGGTGGGTTTTGGCGTGAACATCCAGGCGGCCAATCATGTCGTCCACTTCACCCGGACATGGAACCCGGCCAAGGAGGACCAGGCGACCGACCGGGCCTACCGCATCGGCCAGACGCGGGATGTCCACGTCTACTACCCGGTGGTGGTAGCGCACGATTTCCTGACCTTCGACGCCAAGCTCGACAAGTTGCTGGATTGGAAGCGCACCCTGTCCACCGACATGCTGAATGGCGCGGGCGACGTGAGCCCCGCCGACTTCGGCGACTTGGAGGCTCCCGACGGCGGAAACGCCTTTGGCAACGAGTCGATCCGCGCCGACGACATCGGGCGACTGGATGCCGACGCCTTCGAGGCGTTCTGCGCCTTGCTGTGGAGCAAGCGTGGCTACCCACAGGTGATCCGGACCCCGCGTGCGGGCGACGGTGGCGTCGATGTCCTGGCGATCCGTGGCGCCGAGGGCGTGGCCATACAGTGCAAGAGTTCCGGCATCGAAGGACGAGCGCTCGGGTGGGAGGCTGTCAGGGATGTCGTTGCAGGGGTTCACGCCTATGCGCAGCGCCATCCCGGCGTGCAGTTCACGCCGGTGGCGGTCACCAACCAGCGCTTCAACGACACCGCCAAGCACCAGGCCCGGGTATCGAATGTGGCGTTGGTCGAGGGGGACGAACTTGTGCGTTTGATTACGCAGTACCCCATGAAACGCGGTGAGCTTCAACGATTCCTGGGTTCGGCTTGGGGGTAGCCTGCGACGCGGCATGGACCGGGCGCGCGATCGCGTTCACCCGGCACAGGCTCGGTTCGTCCGCCTGTGCGCTGGAGGGCGCTTCGTCCATGCTCCCGCCAGCGGCGGCCGGGCCCTCGCACCGCCCGGCAAGATGCGGTGCTCCCGGCGGCCTTGGCGGCGCGTTGGCCGATGCGCGGCACAATGCCCGGATATCGAGGGGATCAGCCAGTGCAAATCGAATCCATCCGACTGAAGAATTTCAAGGTCTTTCGCGACGTACACCTGAAGGACATCCCGGCCTTCTTGGTGGTGGTTGGCGCCAATGGGTCTGGCAAGAGCACGTTCTTTGATGTGTTTGGTTTTTTGCACGATTGCCTGAAAAACAATGTGCGGCAGGCGCTGGATTCGCGCGGCCGGTTTCGGGAAGTCCTCAGCCGTGACGCCACGGAAGAAACCATAAGGATCGAAATCCAGTACCGCATGCCGATCAGCGGGATTGATCGCCTGGTCACTTACTCGCTCGAAATAGCCGAGCGGGATGGTGCCCCGTTCATCCGGCGGGAAATACTCCGCTACAAACGGGGCCGCCACGGCAGCCCGTTTCACTTCCTGGACTTCACGAACGGCGCAGGTTTTGCGATCACGAACGAAGAAGATTTTCAGAAACCCGATGAGACGCTGGACCGTGAAGAACAGAAAGTGGCTCCCGACACGTTGGCCGTCAAAGGCCTGGGGCAGTTTGAGCGCTTCAAGGCCGCATCCGCTTTTCGCCAATTGATCGAGTCCTGGCATGTGTCGGACTTTCACATCCATGCAGCACGTGGCCGCAAGGAGGCTGTGGGAGAGACGGAGCATCTCACGGAGACCGGAGACAATCTGCCGCTGGTCGCACGCCATCTTTACGAACAGCATCCCGAGGTGTTTCAGAAGATTCTGGCCACCCTTGCGCAGCGTGTGCCGGGAATCGCAGGGGTGGAGCCTCAGCTGATGGACGATGGGTACCTGACATTGCGCTTTCGCGACGGCTCGTTCAAGACGCCTTTCCTCGACCGCTATGTGTCTGACGGCACGATCAAGATGTTTTCCTACCTGGTCCTGCTGCATGACCCCAAGCCGCATCCCTTGCTGTGCGTGGAAGAACCCGAAAATCAGCTCTACCCCAAGCTGATGGCCGAATTGGCCGAAGAGTTTCGGCTCTACGCGCAACGCGGCGGGCAGGTCCTGGTCTCCACCCATTCACCTGATTTCCTGAACGCCGTCGAACTGGACGAGGTCTGCTGGCTGGTGAAAAGAAATGGCGCCACCGAGATCCGCCGCGCCCGTGACGATGCCCAGATTCGTGCCTATATGGCAGAGGGTGATCAGATGGGCTACCTCTGGAAGCAGGGGTTCTTCGAAGGCGCCGATCCGGTATGAGGGAACTCGTATTTTTGCTCGAAGAGGCGTCCGCCAAGGCGCTGCTCGAATGAACCTGCTGGAGCCACGCTGCGGACCCGCCTTCATAAAGGACCCTGCACACGCCCCATTGCGGGCTTGGCCCCCTCCCCTGCCCCGCCTCAGGGCGTCTGCAACGCACCATCCATCAGAAGACGGGTCTGGGTCCAGGTCGTGACGCCGTTCTCGCAGGGGTATTTGGCCGCCTCGGCTTCGTCGAGGTCCACGCCCAGGCCTGGCTTGTCGTTCGCGTAGACATGGCCTTGGCGGAACTCGGGCAGTCCCGGGAATACGTCGAGCAGCGCGTCCTTGGGTCCCCTGAGGTCCTGGATCACGCTGTTCGGGGGTTCGGTGCCGGACCATTCCTGTACGCCGAAGTTGCGCGCTGCCAAGTCGATGTGGATGTTCGCCGCGTGGGCCAGCGGCGACATGTCGCCCGGGCCATGCCAGGCGGTGCGCACGCCGTATGCATGCTTGAGGCATTACGGGCGGCGTTCAATGGCGCTCCTGTGGAGTTTGTCGGTAGCGGCTGAATAGTTACGATTTTTTTCCGGCAATTTGCCGTACGATGTCCGGCAGGAGGATGCCCCTATGACCGCCGTTTCTACCGCCCGACTCGAAGCCCGGATCAGCCCGGACCTGCAGAAAATGCTCAAGCGTGCCGCCGAGATTCAAGGCCGCACCCTCACCGACTTCGTGGTGGCCGCCGTCCAGGACGCGGCCCAGCGCGCCATCGAGCAGGCCGAAGTCATCCGCTTGTCGCTGGCCGACCAGCAACGCTTTGCCGAGGTGCTGCTGTCGCCGCCCGAACCGACGCCGGCGCTCAAACGCGCGATGGCCCGCCACGACGAGTTGCTGCGCACTGAATGACGCACGCGCCGTTCCTGATCGCGGCGCTGGATGCTGCTGCCCATGACCGAAGCCAGTTTGACAGCGGCACGCTCGCGCTGGATCGCTATCTGCGCGAGCAGGTGTCGCAGGACATTCGCCGCCGCGTCGCAGCGTGCTTTGTCGCACTCACCGATGAGCGGCGCGTCGCCGGCTACTACACCTTGGCGACGGCCAGCGTGCCGCTGGCCGATCTGCCCGACAGGCTGCGGCGCAAGCTGCCGCGCTATGGCTCCGTGCCGGCCATCCGCATGGGCCGGTTGGCCGTCGATGCGGCTTTCAAGGGGCAGGGCCTGGGCGGCGCCCTGCTGGTCAACGCGCTGCGGCGCACGGCCAGTTCCGAGATTCCGGCTGTGGTCCTGATCGTGGATGCCAAGGACGATCAAGCCGCGGCGTTCTACCGGCACCACGCCTCTACCCCTTTGGCGGACTCTCCGCTGACCCTGTTCCTGCCGCTGGCATCCGTGCGTTGAAGAAAGACCATCATGCACACACACGCCCCCATCTCGAAGAGGCGTCCGCCGGGCGCTGCTCGAATGGACCTGCACGGGCGCCCCGTTGCGGGCTTGCCCCCTCCCCCTCCCCTGCCTCAGGGCGTCTGCAACGCCCCATCCATCAGAAGACGGGTCTGGGTCCAGGTCGTGACGCTGTTCTCGCATGGGTATTTCGCCGCCTCGGCTTCGTCGAGGTCCACGCCCAGGCCTGGCTTGTCGTTCGCGTAGACATGGCCTTGGCGGAACTCGGGCAGTCCCGGGAATACGTCGAGCAGCGCCTCCTTGGGTCCCCTGAGGTCCTGGATCACGCTGTTCGGGGGCTCGGTGCCGGACCATTCCTGTACGCCGAAGTTGCGCGCTGCCAGGTCGATGTGGATGTTCGCCGCGTGCGCCAGCGGCGACATGTCGCCCGGGCCATGCCAGGCGGTGCGCACGCCGTATTGCTCGGCAAACAGTTGCAGCTTGCGCCCCGGCGTGATGCCGCCGACCTGGCTCAGGTGCACGCGGACGTAGTCGATCAGGCGCTCGGCGATCAGCGGGCGCCACTCGAACGGGTGGTTGAACAATTCGCCCTGCGCCAGCGGCGTGGTGGTCTTGGCGCGCAGCTGGCGCAGCCAGTCGCCGTCCTCGAGTGCTATCGCGTCTTCCAGGAAGAACAGCGCGTAGGGTTCGAGCGCGCAGGCAAAGCGGATCGCGTCGGCGGGCTTGAGGCGCTCGTGCACGTCGTGGCATAGCTCGACGCCAAAGCCCAGGCGGCTGCGCAGCGCGTCGAACATCTCGAGCGTGTCGCGCATGTATTCGCGGCTGTCCAGGTAGACCCCGGCGAGCGCGCCCCGGGGTGCGGCCGCGGGTGCGGCGCTGAAACGGCCGCCGCCGTAGCCGCCGCTCTGGCAGCGGATGTGCGTGATGCCCTGCGCGCGGTACTTCAGGATGCAGTCGCCGAGTTCCTCCAGGTCGCGGCCGTCGGCGTGGCGGTAGATGGGGACGCCTTCCCGGCATTTGCCGCCGAACAGCTGGTACAGCGGCATGTTCGCCTGCTTGCCCTTGATGTCCCACAGCGCCATGTCGATTCCGGAGATGGCGTTGTTCTCTATCGGCCCGTTGCGCCAGTAGGCGTTCTGGTGCATCAGCTGCCACAGTTCCTCGATGGCCTCGGCGTTGCGGCCGACGAGCAGCGGCCGCAGGTATTCCCCGATCAGGCATTCGACCGCCCGGTGGCGGTAGGCAAAGGTGGCGCAACCGAGGCCGACCAAGCCGGGCTGGTTGGTCTCGACCCGAACCACGAGCAGGTTGATGCCTTCCGGCGCGGTGGCGGTGGTTTGGATGTCGGTGATGAGCGTGGTCATGAAGTCGCAAATAAAGTGGTCGAGCCGTTACAGCACCGCGAGCCAGCCGCCATCGACGTAGATGATCTGGCCATTGACGTAGTCCGAAGCGCGCGCGGACAGGAACACCGCCGCGCCGATCAGTTCCTCGGGTTGGCCCCA
>NZ_AFAL01000420.1 GCF_000193225.1 Verminephrobacter aporrectodeae subsp. tuberculatae At4
CGATGAGGCGGCCGCCCAGTGCTGCGAGCCGGTCATGGAGCGTGCTCGCGGTGTCCGCAGGGGCGATGGCCAGGCGTTCGCTCAGCAGCATGGCGCCGGTGTCGAGGCCGGCGTCCATCTGCATGATGGTCACGCCGGTTTCCGTATCCCCGGCCTCGATGGCGCGCTGTATGGGCGCCGCGCCGCGCCAGCGGGGCAGCAGGCTGGCGTGGATGTTCAGGCAGCCGAGCGCGGGCAGGTCCAGCACCCACTGCGGCAGGATCAGTCCGTAGGCCGCGACCACCAGCACGTCGGCGCGTGCGGCGCGCAGGGCGTCGCGCGCGGCTGCGGCGTCGTCGGGGTATTTGCCGTCCAGGCGCAGGCCGCGCGGCTGCGCCACGGCGATGCCATGCTCCAGCGCGTATTGCTTGGCGGCCGAGGCTTGCAACTTCAGGCCCCGGCCCGCGGGCCGGTCCGGCTGGGTGAGCACGAGCGCAACGTCAGAACCCGCGTCCAGCAGGTGCTGCAGCGCGACGCGGGCAAATCCGGGCGTTCCGGCAAAGGCGAGTCTCATGCGCAGCGATTCTCCGGGGCTGCGCGCGCGGGCCCGGGATTTCTTCTGACCGGCGCCAGCACGGGTTTCATGCGCGCGCCTCCCGCTGGAGTTTGAGCATCCGGGTCTTGATGCGGCCGCGCTTGAGGGGCGAGAGGTATTGCACGAACAATTTGCCCACCAGATGGTCCATCTCGTGCTGGATGCACACGGCCAGCAGGCCGTCGGCTTCGATGACGCGCGACGCACCCCGGGCGTCGAGCGCGCGCACGTGCACGGCGACGAAACGCTCGACACCGTCGTAGATTCCGGGAACCGACAGGCAGCCTTCGCTGTTGAGGTGTTTTTCCTCGCTGGTCCAGATGATTTCCGGATTGATGAGCACCTGGGGCTGGTCGTGTTCCTCGGACACGTCGAAGACCAGCAGCCGTTCGTGCACGTCCACCTGGGTCGCCGCAAGGCCGACACCCTGGGCGTCGTACATGGTCTCCAGCATGTCGTCGGCCAGCGTGCGAATGCGCTCATCTACAGCTTGTACGGGACGGGCGATGGTGTGCAGCCGGGGGTCGGGGTAGCAAAGAATGGGAAGAAGGGCCATGGTTGCCAAGGAAAAGCTGTCGCTATTTTCGCCACTTTTGCGCGCCGTCGCCGCGCGGCGGCTGAATAATCGTTGCCCAATCCGGGGCGCGAGCAGAAAATCGCGCCTGGTTTGCAATAAATATCTTTCCAATCGTCCGCACGGCGCAATGCCGTGGGGGCGCTTCGGCCTTGGCGTGGAGGGGCTTTCACCTATGCAGCAGAACATGAGGATGAGGAACAGCATGGCGGCACCCGGCAGCGTGCGGTGCGCCGTCCTGGGCGCGGTCGCCATTCTTGGCGCAGCCCTGCTGCCCATGCCGGCCCCGGCGCAGACTCCCCCTGTCTCGAGCGGGCAGCGCGCCACGGCGCAGCAGGTTGCGGAGCGCGGCGTGGCACTTTCGGAACTGACGCCGGATGCGCCCGACAGCTACGCCGTCAAGCGCGGGGACACGCTCTGGGGACTTGCGGCAACGTTCCTCAAACACCCCTGGCGCTGGCCCGAACTCTGGGGCATGAACCTCAAGGCGATTCCGAATCCGCACCAGATTTTCCCGGGCCAGACGCTGTACCTGGAAAAGGACGGTGGCTACGCACGCCTGCAAGCCGGCCGCGCCGGCGAGCCCGAAACCGTGCGCCTGTCCCCGCAGGTGCGCAGCGAGCGCAAGGCGAACAACGCCCTGCCGACGCTCAAGCCGCACCTGATTGAACCCTTCCTGGTCGAGCCCATGGTGATCGACGCGCAGGTCTTGCAAAAAGCCCCGCGCGTCGTGGCATCGACCGAGGGGCGCGTGCTGATGGGCAGTGGCGACCGGGTCTACGCGCGCGGCGACGCGACCGCGCCGCTGCTCAACCAGGTCGGCGCGCCGCGCCACTACCGCGTGTTCCGCGACGCCGTCGCACTCAAGGATCCGGTCACCGCCGAGATACTGGGCTATGAGGCCCAATATCTCGGCAAGGCGGAGCTGGTGCGCGGCGAGTTCCTGGAGAAAACCCCGGACGGCAAGGGCGGCGACACCGCGGAGTACGTTCCCGCGACGATCGTGTTGTCCGAAACCAAGGGGGACATACAGGCCGGCGATCGCCTCTGGTCTGCGCCCGTCCAGGGCTTTACGAGCTACACCCCGCGTGCGCCGGATGGCGAAGTGGACGCGCGCGTGGTGTCCATCTACGGCAACGCTGCCCTGGCGTATGCCGCGCAGAACCAGGTGGTGACGATCAACCGAGGCACGCAGAACGGCATCGAGCCGGGTCACGTGCTGAGTCTGCTGAGCATGGGCGAGCGCGTCCGGGACGCCACCGACAAGGACAAGCCGATGATCAAGCTGCCCAGCGAGGTAAATGGCACGGCCATGGTGTTTCGCACCTTCGATCGTGTGTCGTACGCGCTGATCCTGGAAATCCGCAGCGCCGTGCGCGTCGGCGACCGCCTCGTGAGTCCCCGGTAGTTCGCCGCGGGAGCAAACCCCACGGAGCGCAGGCGCTCGACCCCGGTCCTGAATCCCATGGAACGCGACGAACTGGCTGCCTGGTTGCATTTGACGCTCGCTCCCGGTGTCGGCAACAGCACCGCGCGGCGCCTGCTGGCGCGCTTTGGTCCGCCGCAGGAGATCCTGCGCCAGCCCCTGTCGGCGCTGCGCGAATGCGTGACGCAGGCGCAGGCGCAGGCCCTGTGCGCGCCCCCGCCCAAGTGGCAGGCGCAGTGGAAGACAAGCTGCGCGTGGCTGCGCGGCACCGATGCGCAAGGGTCCGCACGCACCATCATTACCCTGGGAGACGCGCGCTACCCGCAGGCGCTGCTCGACACGCAGGACCCGCCGCTGCTGCTGTACCTCATGGGGCCGCAGCGGCTGCTCGCGCAGCGCCCCTTTCCCGTCGAGCGCTGCCTGGCGGTCGTCGGCAGCCGCAACCCCACGCCGCAGGGCGCAGAAAACGCGCGACTCTTTTCCCGCGCCTTGCATGGCGCGGGACTGAGCATCGTCTCCGGTCTGGCGCTGGGGGTGGACGCGGCCGCGCATGAGGGCGCGCTCGACGCCGCAATCGACGGCGCAGACTTTGCCGCGACGATTGCCGTGCTGGGCAGCGGGCTGGACCACGTGTATCCGCGCAAGAACCTGGGCCTTGCGCAGCGCATCGCGGCCCGGGGCCTGCTCGTGAGCGAGTACCCGCTGGGCACGCCGCCGCTGGCGGTGAATTTCCCGAAACGCAACCGCATCATCTCCGGTCTGTGCCAGGGAACGCTGGTGGTCGAGGCCGCAGCCGCGTCCGGCTCGTTGATCACGGCCAGGCTCGCGGCCGAGCAGGGGCGCGAGGTGTTTGCGATTCCGGGATCGATTCATGCGCCCCAGTCGCGCGGCTGCCATGCGCTGATACGCCAGGGGGCGAAGCTGGTGGAGAGCGCGCAGGACGTGCTGGAGGAACTGCGGATCCCCGCCACCACGCCGACGACCGCCGCTGCGCCGACGGGTGCTGCGCAGGCTGCGGACAGCCCCCTGCTGCAGGCCCTGGGTTTTGACCCCCAGAGTGTCGATGCCCTCGTGGCGCGCACCGGAATGGACGCTGCCGCGCTGCAGGTGGCGCTGCTGGAACTGGAGCTTGCCGGCCACGTGGCACGCCTGCCGGGTGGGCTGTTCCAGCGCCTTGGCCGGGGCTGAGAAGTGGCCCCTCGGGGGGCAGCGCAAGCACCACCGGGGGGCGATTCCTTGGGGTTGCTGCTGCTGGCCATGGCTGGCAGAAGCATGAATCAAAGTAATCGATCGTTGAAATAATACCATTTTCCTTCATGAGTGTTCCGACCTACGATCCTGCCATTCGCAATCTCGAAATCATCGAAAAGGCAGTCCATGGTCCGTACACACAATCTCGGTTTTCCCCGCATCGGCGCCAAGCGCGAGCTCAAGTTCGCGCTTGAGTCGTACTGGAGCGGGGCGGCGTCACGCGACGAGCTCAAGGCAATCGGCGCGCAACTGCGCCAGCGCCATTGGCAGCACCAGGCCGATCTGGATCTGGTGCCGGTCGGCGATTTCGCGTTCTACGACCAAGTGCTGGACATGAGCTTCACCGTGGGAAACCTGCCCGAGCGCGTGCAGGGCTTCCATGGCGACGCGCTGGACAACTACTTTCGGGTAGCGCGCGGCCGCTCGGCCCGGAATGCCGAAGAACACGGCGCATGCTGCGGGGGGGTCGCCGCTGGCGAGATGACCAAGTGGTTCGACACCAACTACCACTACATCGTGCCGGAGTTCAGCGCGCAGACCGAGTTCACGCTCGACGCTTCGCGCCTGCTGGAGCAGCTGGCGCAAGCCAGGGCCCAGGGAATCAACGCCAAGCCGGTGATCGTCGGGCCGGTGACCTACCTGGCCATTGGCAAGGCCAAGGACGGGTCGGAGCGGCTCGTGCTGCTTGCGCGCCTGTTGCCGGTATACGCCGAGCTGCTTGACACGCTCGCCGCGCAAGGCGTGGAGTGGGTGCAGATCGACGAGCCACTGCTGGTCACCGAACTGGACGCGGATTGGCGACACGCCTTCAACACGGCCTACCACCAGCTCAAGAGCAGCCGCGTCAAGCTGCTGTTGGGCACGTACTTTGGCCAGTTGCTGGAGAACCAGTACCTGGTTGCCAACCTGCCGGTGGCGGGCCTGCATATCGACGCGATCAACGGGCGCGACGACGTGCTGCCGCTGCTGAACCTGCTGCCGGCGCACAAGGTCCTGTCGCTGGGGGTGATCGACGGCCGCAACATTTGGAAGACCGACCTCGACGCCGTGCTCGACTGGGTCGAGCCAATCGCTGCGAAGCTTGGCGACAGGCTGTGGATTGCGCCCTCTTGCTCGCTGCTGCATGTCCCCGTTGACTTGGACAGCGAGCAAGCGCTCGACCCGGAAATCAAATCCTGGCTGGCCTATGCATTGCAGAAGCTCGATGAGCTGAAGCTGCTGGCGACGGCGCTGAATCAGGGACGCGACGCGGTCCAGGACGCGTTGGCGGCGCATCGGCAGGCGATCGCGGCACGCCGCGCTTCGCCGCGTGTCCACAATCGGGCGGTCGAGGTGGCGATCGCCCGACTGGACGCGAAAAAACTGGGCGCGCGCAAGAGCGGCTACGCGCAGCGTGCGCCCTTGCAGGCTGCGCGGCTGCAGCTGCCGCTCCTGCCGACGACCACCATTGGATCGTTCCCGCAGACGGACGAGATTCGCCAGGCGCGCAGCCAGTTCAAGGCCGGCACGCTCGACGAGGCTGGCTACAAGCGCGCGATGCAAGCGCAGATCGCCCGCAGCGTGCGCGAGCAGGAAGCACTCGGGCTGGACGTGCTCGTGCACGGGGAAGCCGAACGCAACGACATGGTCGAGTACTTCGGCGAGCAACTCGCGGGCTGCGCCTTGAGCCAGTTCGGCTGGGTGCAGTCCTACGGTTCGCGCTGCGTGAAGCCGCCGGTCCTGTTCGGCGACATTACCCGCCCGAAGGCCATGACGGTCGAATGGATCGGGTACGCGCAGTCGCTGACGAGCAAGCCGATGAAGGGCATGCTGACCGGTCCGGTCACGATCCTGAACTGGTCGTTCGTACGCGACGACCAGCCGCGCTCGGTATCGTGCAAGCAGCTGGCCCTGGCGATCCGCGGAGAGGTGCAGGACCTGGAGGCGGCGGGCGTGCGCGTGATCCAGATCGACGAGGCCGCGTTGCGCGAGGGCCTGCCGCTGCGCAAGGCGCAGTGGCCGACGTATCTGGACTGGGCCGTCGAGTCCTTCCGCATCGCCGCCAACGGCGTGGATGACGCGACGCAGATCCACACCCACATGTGCTATTCGGAGTTCAACGACATCATCGCGTCGATCGCCGCGATGGACGCCGACGTGATCACCATCGAGACCTCGCGCTCGGATATGGAACTGCTCGACGCGTTCGAGCATTTCAAATACCCGAACGGGATTGGCCCCGGTGTCTACGACATCCACTCGCCGAACATTCCAACCCGGGAGCACATCGTGCAACGGATGCAGAAGGCGGCCGAGCGCATTCCACTCGGGCGGCTCTGGATCAACCCGGACTGCGGCCTGAAAACACGCCAATGGGCGGAGGTGATCCCCGCGCTGGCGAATATGGTCGAGGCCGCCAAGACCCTGCGCGCCACCACCGCGTGAGCGGGAGGCTTCTTCGCGGCCGGCCCCCGGCCCCCGGCCGCTATGCAGCGCTGCTGGCCAGTTCCTTGCGGGCATCGCGGATCACGCTCGCGCCGCCGCTGATGGCCAATCCGGCCATGATCGCGGCCACCACCAGGTCGGGCCAGGCGGTGCCGGTGCCGAGCACGCCCAAGGCGGCGCCGAGCACGGCCAGGTTGCCCAGCGCGTCGTTGCGGGTGCACAGCCACACGCCGCGCATGTTCGCGTCGCCCTCGCGCCAGGCGTACAGCAGCACGGCCACGCCCAGGTTCGCGGCCAGCGCGAGCAGGCCCACGCTGCCCATGGTGAAGGGCTCGGGCGGGATGGCCTGCCATAGGCCCCAGAGCACACGGCCAATCACGAAGACGCCAAACCCGAGCATGCTCGCCCCCTTGAGGAGTGCCGCGCGGGCGCGCCAGGCCAGTGCCATGGACAGCACCCACAGCGACAGGCCGTAGTTCGCGGCGTCGCCCAGAAAGTCGATGGCGTCGCCGAGCAGCGCGGCCGATCCCGAGCGCAGGCCCGCGCCCAGTTCGAGCGCGAACATCGCGGCGTTGACGATCAGTGCGATCCACAGGATGCGCCGGTAGCGCGGGTCGACGTTGGCGCTGGCGTGGGCATGGGCGCCATGGTGGTGTTGACAATGGGCTGACATGGTGTGGTCCTCCAGACAGGCTTGAAGCAAGCGATGCCTGATTGAAAATCATGGAGTCACTCCAATGTCAAGCCAGGGCACCGGGGAGGGGCGCGGTGGCCCGCGCAGCGGGGAGTGCTCCGGGGCTATTGATAATGGGGGGCTATGTCTTCTGCTGACCTGTTTTCGTCCGCGTCCTTGCGCACCCCGCTGCATATCGAATTTCCGCCATCGCTGCCGGTGTCTGGCCGGCGCGAGGAGATCATGGCGGCGATGGCGCAGCACCAGGTCGTGATCGTCTGCGGCGAGACCGGCTCGGGCAAGACCACGCAGCTGCCCAAGATCGCGCTGGCGCTGGGCCGTGGCCGGTGCAACGCAGCACCGGGTCAGAGGGGCCAACTCATAGGCCACACCCAGCCGCGGCGCCTCGCGGCGAGCAGCGTGGCCAAGCGCATTGCCGAGGAACTGCAAACCCCGCTGGGCGCGGTGGTGGGTTTCAAGGTGCGCTTCCAGGACCGCCTCTCGCGCGAGGCCTCGGTGAAGCTGATGACCGACGGCATCTTGCTCGCCGAGACGCAGACCGACCCCTTGCTGCGCGCCTACGACACCTTGATCATCGACGAGGCGCACGAGCGCAGCCTGAACATCGATTTTCTGCTCGGCTACCTGCGCCAGATCCTGCCGCGCCGGCCGGATCTGAAGCTCATCGTGACCTCGGCGACCATCGACGCCGACCGCTTTGCCCGGCATTTTGCGTCGGGCAGCGCCATGGGGCCGGCGCCCATCGTCCAGGTCTCGGGCCGCGGCTTTCCGGTGGAGCAGCGCTGGCGCCCGTTCGAGGAAACGCGCGAGTACGGCCTGCACGAGGCGATTGCCGAAGCGGTGGACGCGCTTTGGCAGGGAAATCCCTCCCCGTCCGGCGACATCCTGGTCTTTCTGCCCGGCGAGCGCGAAATCCGCGAGGCCGCCGAGCATTTGCGCGCGCACCTGTCGCACCAGCCGGTGCTGCGCAACGCCGAGGTGCTGCCGCTGTTTGCCCGCCTGTCGCAGGCCGAGCAGGAGCGCATTTTTGACAGCCACAGCGGCCGGCGCATCGTGCTGGCGACGAATGTGGCCGAGACCTCGCTCACCGTGCCCGGGATCCGCTACGTGATCGATACCGGGACGGCGCGTGTCAAGCGCTACAGTTTTCGAAGCAAGGTCGAGCAGCTGTTGGTCGAGCCCATCAGCCAGGCGGCGGCGAACCAGCGCGCGGGGCGTTGCGGGCGCGTGGCCGACGGCATCTGCATCCGCCTGTACGACGAGGCGGACTTCAATGGCCGCCCGCGCTTTACCGACCCGGAAATCCTGCGCAGCTCGCTGGCCGGCGTGATCCTGCGCATGAAGGCGCTGCGCCTGGGCGACGTGGCGCAGTTTCCGTTCATCGACGCGCCCTCGGGCCGCGCGGTGGCCGACGGCTACCAGCTGCTGTCCGAACTCGGTGCGGTGGACGACGCGCACGAACTCACGCCCATGGGCGTGGAGCTGTCGCGCCTGCCGCTGGACCCGCGCGTGGGCCGCATGATCGTCGAGGGGCGCGAGCGCCAGGCGCTCCACGAGGTGCTGGTGATTGCCAGTGCGCTGAGCGTGCAGGACGTGCGCGAGCGGCCCATCGACGCGCAGCAGCAGGCCGACCAGGCGCACGCCAAGTTCGACGACGAGAAGAGCGAATTCAGCGGCTACCTGAAGCTGTGGAAATGGCTCGATGAGGCCCGCGGTGGCGCACCGAGCCTGCCGTCGGCGCGCGTGCAAAGGGCCATGGCGCTGCGCAAGGCGCCCGCGCAGGCCATCTTGCCGGTGGCGCGGCGCGCCGCTGCTGCCGCGCCGCCGCCCGAGCAGGCCCCGGCGCCCACGCACAAGCTCAGCCACCGGCAGTACGAGCAATTGCTGCGGCAGAACTTCATCAGCGTCCGCCGCCTGCGCGAGTGGCGCGACATTCATAGCCAGCTGCTCACGGTGGTGACCGAGCACCAGTGGCCGATGAACACCCGGCCCGCGAGCTACGAGCAATTGCATCTGGCCATGCTGGCCGGGCTGCTGGGCAACGTCGGCGTGAAGAACGACGCGGAGGACTGGTACCTGGGCGCGCGCGCAATCCGCTTCCACAGGCACCCGGGCGCGCACCTGTCGCGCAAGCCGGGCCGCTGGATCGTCGCGGCCGAACTGGTCGAGACCACGCGCCTGTATGGCCGGGGCATTGCCGCGATCGAGCCGCAGTGGCTGGAACAGGTGGGCGGGCATCTGCTCAGAAAGCAGCTGCTCGACCCGCATTGGGAGAAGAAGGCCGCCGAGGTGGCGGCGCTGGAGCGCGCCACGCTCTACGGCATCGTGGTCTACAGCGGCCGCCGCGTGAACTATGGCCGGGTCGATCCGCAGGCCGCGCGCGAGATCTTCATCCGCGAAGCCCTGGTGGGCGGCCACTGGGAGACCCCGCTGCCCTTTCTGGCCGCGAACCAGAAGCTCATTGCCAAGGTGCAGGAGATGGAGCACAAATCGCGCCGCCAGGATGTGCTGGTGGACGAGGAACTCATCTACGCCTTCTACGACCAGCAACTGCCGCCCGATGTCTGCAACGGCCACGGCTTCGAGTCCTGGTACCGCCAGGAGAGCAAGAAGCAGCCCGGCCTGCTCCAGCTCACGCGCGAAGAGCTCATGCGCCACGAGGCCGCGGGAATCACCGGCAACGCCTTTCCCCGGGTCGTGCGCCTGGGCGGCGTGGACTGCGGCGCGAGCTACCTGCACGAGCCCGGCGACCTGCGCGACGGCATCACCGTGAGCGTGCCGCTGTTCGTGCTCAACCAGGTCAGCGATGCGCGCTGCGAGTGGCTCGTTCCCGGCATGCTCCGGGACAAGATCCAGGCGCTGCTCAAGAGCCTGCCGCAGCGCCCGCGCAGCCGCTTCGTCCCGCTGCCCGAGGCG
>NZ_AFAL01000419.1 GCF_000193225.1 Verminephrobacter aporrectodeae subsp. tuberculatae At4
CCATCCGCCCATCGGTCGCGGCCAGCCTGCGCCCTGGCGTGCAGAGCTTTTACTTTCTCGCCGACTACCACGCGCTCATCAAGTGCGAGGACCCGGCGCGCATCCAGCGCTCCACGCTGGAGATCGCCGCCAGCTGGCTGGCCGCCGGGCTCGACCCCGAGCGGGTCACGTTCTACCGCCAGTCCGACATCCCGGAAATTCCCGAGCTGACCTGGCTGCTGACCTGCGTGACCGGCAAGGGCCTGCTCAACCGCGCCCACGCCTACAAGGCCGCCGGCGACAGGAATACCGCCGCAGGCCGCGAGGCCGACGACGGCGTGACGGCGGGCCTGTTCATGTATCCCCTGCTCATGGGCGCAGACATCCTGCTGTTCAAGGCGCACCAAGTGCCCGTGGGCCGCGACCAGGTCCAGCACATCGAGATGGCGCGCGCCATGGCCACGAGCTTCAACCACCTGTACGGCGCGCATTTCGTTCTGCCCGAGGCGGCTGTCGATGCGCACGTGGCGACCCTGCCCGGGCTCGACGGGCGCAAGATGAGCAAGAGCTACGACAACACGATCCCGCTGTTCAGTTCGCGCGCACAGCTCCAGAAACTGATCGCCGCGATCCGCACCGACTCACGCCCCCCCGGCGAACCCAAGGACACCGAGGGCTCGGCGCTATTCGAGATTTACCGCGCCTTTGCCGGGCCCGAGGAAACCGGGGCGCTGCGCAGGCAATACGCCGAGGGAATTGCCTGGGGCGACGCCAAGCAGCAGCTGCTCGACCGCGTGGACCAGGCGATCGCGCCCATGCGCGCGCAGTACCAGGCGCTCATCGACAGGCCCGAGCGCATCGAGCAAACCCTGCTTGCGGGCGCCGAGCGCGCGCGCGCACTGGCCACGCCGTTCCTGCGCGAGCTGCGCCGCAGCGTGGGCCTGCGCAGCCTGGCCCCGCCCACGGGCGCATCCGTGGCCAAGGCAGAAAAGGCGCAAAAGGCACCCAAGGCCGCGCTGCCCGCGTTCAAGCAGTACCGCGAAGCCGACGGCAGGTTCTACTTCAAGCTCGTGGCCGCCGACGGCCGTCTGCTGCTGCAAAGCACGGGTTTTGACGCACCCAGGGAAGCGGGCCAGGCGATCCGCCAGCTGCAACAGGATGCCGCTGCATTGCAGGCCCTGGCGCCCCGCCTGGTCCCGGTGGACGGTGTGGACCGCGCCGAGGTCGCTGCTGCCTTGCAAGATCTGGCCGACGCCGCGATGGCCGAATGAGCGGCGCTCCCGGTGGGCGGCGCATTCCCGAGCGCACGCAGTGCTTATCGATCGGGCGCCCCGGTGCTGCCGCATCCGGGCCCATGCGCTGCGCTGTCCACCGCCACCGGAACGCGCCGGGCGAGCGCCGCCATCAGCTCCCAGCCCACGGACCCTGCGGCGCGGGCCACTTCGTCAATTTCCAGCAGCGCGCCACCTGCCGCCCGGCCCCAGAGCGTGACCTCGGAGCCGAACCCCGCCGCCACGCCCGCGCGCTCCAGCGGCGTGAGGTCCACCGTCAGCAAGTCCATGCTCACCCGCCCGACGAGCCGGGTGCGCACGCCGTTGACCAGCACCGGCGTTCCGGTGTCGCAATGGCGCGGGTAGCCGTCGGCATACCCGCAGGCGGCGACGCCGATCGTGAGCGGCTCTGCGGCGCAAAACAGCGAACCGTAGCCCACCGTGTCGCCGGCCTGCAAGTGCTGCACGCCCAGGAGCCGCGTGGCGAGCGTCATCGCCGGCCGGATGCCCCAGTGGCCGGCGCCGTGCTCCGGGAAATCCGGGGCGCTGCCGTAGAGCACGATGCCCGCGCGCACCCAGTCGGCGCGCACCTGCACGTCGGTCGCGTGGCGCAGGATGGCGGCGCTGTTGCCCAGCGTGCGCTCGCCGGGCAGGTCGCGCGCGGCGGCGTTGAATCGTTCCAATTGCTGCGCAATGCCGCGCGGGCCGTCGGCGTCGCTGAAATGCGTCATGAGCGAGATTTCGTCCACCTGCGGCAGCGCGTCGAGCCGCGCCCACGCGCTGCGGTAGCGCTGCGGCGCAAAGCCCAGGCGGTTCATTCCCGAGTTCATCTTCAGAAACACGCGCTGCGGCGCCTGCGTCTTGTGCGCGGCGAGCATGTCGATCTGCTCGTCGCAGTGCACGGCATGCCACAGACCCAGGCGCGAACACAGTTCCAGGTCGCACGCTTCGAACACGCCCTCGAGCAGCAAAATCGGGCCGCGCCAGCCGAGTTCGCGCAGGCGCTCGGCCTCGCCCAGGTCGAGCAACGCAAAACCGTCGGCGCCGCGCAGGCCCTCGAACACCCGCTCGATTCCGTGCCCGTAGGCGTTCGCCTTGACCACGGCCCAGACCTTGGCGTCCGGCACCGAGCGGCGCACGCGCTCCAGGTTGGCGTGCAGTGCGGCGCTGTGGATGGTGGCTCGTATCGGACGGGGCATGGGGTGGACGGGGAGACGGGACGCGCAGCCCCGGATTCTGGCACTGCCACCGCCGGCCCGCGTGATATAACCGTCCGCGACGTGCAAAGACCTCCCATTCAGACAGGGCATCAGCCCGGCTGATGCACCCCACAAGCCATTCGATGAAGCGCGGTTTCTACACCATCATGGCGGCGCAGTTTTTCAGCTCGCTGGCCGACAACGCACTCTTCGTGGCTGCCTTCGAGCTCCTGCGCACGGGGGGCGTCCCCGAGTGGCAGTGCGCTGCCCTGGTGCCCATGTTTGCCCTTTTCTACGTCGTCCTGGCGCCCTTCGTGGGCGCCTTTGCCGACGCGCTGCCCAAGGGGCAGGTGATGTTCGTCAGCAATGCCATCAAGGTGGTGGGCTGCCTGATGATGCTGCTGGGCTCGCACCCGCTCGTGGCCTACGCCGTGGTCGGCCTGGGCGCGGCGGCGTACTCGCCGGCGAAGTACGGAATCCTCACCGAGTTGCTGCCGGCCTCGCAGCTGGTCAAGGCCAACGGCTGGATCGAGGGGCTGACCATCGCGTCGATCATCCTGGGCGTGCTGCTCGGCGGTCAGCTGCTGGGCGAGCGCGCATCGGGCGTGCTGCTGGGTCTGGACCTTCCGCTCGTCGGCAACGCGGGGGTGGACAGCCCCGCCGAAGCCGCGATTGCCACGCTGATTGCCGTGTACGCGCTGGCCGCGTGGTTCAACACCCGCATCCCGCACACCGGCGTGGAAATGCGCCCCCTGCGCACCGACCTGGCGCGCAGCACCGTCGCCAATACGCTGAACCTGCTGCCCGATTTCTGGGCCTGCAACCGCCGCCTGTGGCACGACAAGCTCGGCCAGATCTCGCTGGGCACCACGACCCTCTTCTGGGGCGCGGGAGGCAACCTCAAATTCATCGTCCTCGCCTGGGCCGCCGAGGCCCTGGCCTACGACACCACGCGGGCTTCGGCGTTGACCGGCGTGGTCGCCATCGGCACGGCGCTGGGCGCCGTCGCGTCGATGCGCATGCGCCTGGACAAGGCCACGCGCGTCATCCCGCTGGGCATTGCCATGGGGCTACTGCTGATCCTGATGGTGTTCATCCGCGACATCTGGCTGGCGGTCCCGTTCCTCATCGTGCTCGGCGGCCTGGGCGGCTACCTGGTCGTGCCGATGAACGCCCTGCTGCAACACCGGGGGCACAACCTCATGGGCGCGGGCCGCTCGATCGCTGTGCAGAACTTCAACGAGCAGGCCTGCATCCTGGGCATGGGCGCGTTCTACAGCCTGTCGCTCAAGCTCGGCCTGTCGGTGTTCAGCGCCATCGCGACCTTCGGTCTGGTGGTCGCGGCCACCATGTGGGTCATCCGCCGCTGGCACCAGCACAACTGCAGCGCGCACCGCGAGGAAGTCGAGCACCTGCTGGGTATTGCGCGGCACGACACGCACCACTGAAGACCCGGTGCAGCGTCTCAGCCCAGCGCCGCAATCACGTCCGCGGGCGCCTGCACCAGTTCGATGAGCACGCCCTCGCCCGCGATCGGGAACTCGGCGCTGCTCCTGGGGTGCAGGAAGGCGATGTCATGGCCCGCAGCGCCCGGGCGGATGCCACCCGGGGCAAGGCGCACGCCGCGGGCGCTGAGCCATTGCACGGCCCGGGGCAGGTCGTCGATCCACAGGCCGATGTGGTTCAGCGCCGGGACGTGCACGGCGGGCTTCTTGTCCATGTCCAGCGGCTGCATCAGGTCCACCTCGACCTGGAACGCGCCCTTTCCCAGACTCAGGATGTCTTCGTCGACGTTCTCGCGCGCGCTCTGGAAGCTGCCCGTCTGCGCGAGGCCCAGCAGGTCCACCCACAGGGTCTTCATGCGCTGCTTGTCGGTGCCGCCGAGGGCGACCTGCTGGATTCCCAGAACCCTGAACGGGCGAGGGGTGTCGGCCGCCGCCATCACTGGAACTCCAGAATGACCTGGTCCACGGCCAGCGATTCGCCCTTGCCGACCATGATCTTGCCGACCACGCCGTCCTGCGCGGCCAGCAGGGTGTTCTCCATCTTCATGGCTTCGATCACGGCGAGCTTTTCGCCGGCCTGAACCTTTTGTCCGGGTTGCACCGCCACGTCGACCAGCAGGCCGGGCATGGGCGAGAGCAGGAACCTGGAGAGGTCCGGCGCGGCCTTGAAGGGCATGAGCCGGTGCAGGCGCGCGCCCAGCGGCGACAGCACCAGGGCGTCGATCTGCGCGCCGTTGTGCGCGATGCGCAGCGCCAGCGGGTTCCTGCCCACGCCCCGCTCGACCTGGGCGCAAAAGTCCAGGCCATTGCACTGGCCCTGCACGCGGATCTGCCCGAGCGCCGCCTGGCTGCTGATCTGGTACCGGTTGCCGTCCAGCGTGACGGCGCTGGAGCCCGATTCGCCTTCAAAGTCGCTCACCGTGACTGCGTGGTGCCGATTTTCCCCGGAGGCAGCCAGCGTGACCACGACGAAGGCCTCGCCCACCTTCAGCTCGTGCCCGGCGAGCTGGCCGCTGATTCCCGAGGCGCGCGCGCGGTAGCGGCGATGCATGTACGCGGCCAGCGCCACGAGGAACAGCGGGTCGTCGTGCGCCAGGTCTTCGGGGTGAAATCCCTGGCCGTAGTGCTCGGCGATGAAGCCGGTGTCGAAGTCGCCCGCGGCGAACGCGGGATGCGCCAGCAGCGCGGACTGGAACGGGACATTGCTGCCGATTCCGCGGATCACGAAGCCGTTGAGCGCCATGCGCATCCGGGCGATGGCGTCGCTGCGGTCGGCGCCGTGCACGATGAGCTTGGCGATCATCGAGTCGTAGTGCATGGGAATCTCGCCGCCCTCGTACACGCCCGTGTCCACGCGCACGCCGAACTCCCGGGTGGTGTCGGCCTGGAACAGGCTCTCCTGCGGGGGCTGAAAGCGCACCAGGCGTCCGGTCGATGGCAGGAAGCCGCGTTGCGGGTCTTCGGCGTTGATGCGGCATTCCATGGCCCAGCCCTTGCGCCGGACCTGCGCCTGCGTCAACGGCAGCTTCTCGCCGGCGGCCACGCGGATCATCAGTTCCACCAGATCGAGGCCGGTGGTGCATTCCGTCACCGGGTGCTCCACCTGCAGCCGGGTATTCATTTCCAGAAAGTAAAAGTCCTGCGCCTGGCCGACCACGAATTCCACCGTTCCCGCGCTCTGGTACTGCACGGCCTTGGCCAGTTGCACGGCCTGCGCGCCCATGGCCTGGCGCGTGGCGTCGCAGAGGAAGGGCGAGGGCGCTTCTTCGATCAGCTTCTGGTGGCGGCGCTGCAGCGAGCATTCGCGCTCGTTCAGATGGATGACGTTGCCGTGGCTGTCGCCGAGCACCTGGATCTCGACGTGGCGTGGCTGCTGGACAAATTTTTCGATGAGGATGCGGTCGTCGCCAAAGCTGCTGCGCGCCTCGCTCTGGCAACTGCCAAAGCCTTCAAAAGCCTCCCGGTCGTTGCACGCCACGCGCAGGCCCTTGCCGCCGCCGCCGGCGCTGGCCTTGATCATCACGGGGTAGCCGATGCCCTGGGCGATGTGCACCGCGTGCTCGGGGCTGGTGATGGCGGCGTCGTGGCCGGGGATGGTGTTGACCCCGGCGGCGCGGGCCATTTTCTTCGAAGCGATCTTGTCGCCCATGGCCGCGATCGCATGCGCCTTGGGGCCGATGAAGACGATTCCCGCGTCCTCGCAGCGCCTGGCAAAGTCCGCGTTCTCCGAGAGAAAGCCGTAGCCGGGGTGCACGGCCTGCGCGCCGCTGCGCGCGCAGGCGGCGATGATTTCGTCCGCCCGCAGGTACGACGCGCGCGCGGGCGCAGCGCCCAGGTGCAGGGCCTCGTCGGCGAGCCTCACGTGGCGCGCCTCCTTGTCCGCGTCGGAGTAGACCGCCACGGTCCGGATGCCCATCTTGCGCGCGCTGGCGATGACGCGGCAGGCGATTTCGCCGCGGTTGGCGATCAGGATTTTGTCGAACATGGTGGCCGGCCCTTCAGCGCTTGAACAATTCCGGATACCGGTAACAACAGTACACGGCACCGAGCGCCACCGGCGCGCCGAAGCTGAGCCAAAGGGGAAGGTCAAAGCCGAGGAACAGCACCATGGTGCAGGCCACGGCGATCGCCGCGGCCAGCAGGATCGGCCACGAATCCATGTACACCACGTCGGTCGCGTCCTCGCTCCAGTGGCGCTTGGGCAGGCCCCTGGCGGCGCGGACGCGGCGCCAGCACAGCACCGCGATGACGTATCCCGCGACGCAGACGAGGAACTCGATCATGGGGACCCTTTCGAAAATTTTCCGACTTGCATGCGCGCTCCCTTGCCTTGCAGCGGGATGTTCCCGTGCTTGCGCCACGGATTTTCCAGCCGTTGGTCGCGCAGCATCACCGGGCTGCGGCAGATGCGCTTGCAGGCGATTTCGCCGCGGTTGGCGATCAGGATTTTGTCGAACATGGTGGCCGGCCCTTCAGCGCTTGAACAATTCCCGATACCGGTAACCACAGTACACGGCACCGAGCGCCACCGGCGCGCCGAAGCTGAGCCAAAGGGGAAGGTCAAAGCCGAAGAACAGCCCCATGGCGCAGGCCACGGCGATCGCCGCGACCAGCGGGATCAGCCACCAATCCAGGTACGCCACGTCGGTCGCGTCCTCGCTCCAGTGGCGCTTGGCCAGGCCCTTGGCGGCGCGGATGTGGCGCAAGCTCAGCACCTCGATGACGTATCCCGCGACGCAGGCGAGGAACTCGATCATGGGGACCCTTTCGAAAATTTTTCCGACTTGCATGCGCGCTCCCTCGCCTTACAGCGGGATGTTCCCGTGCTTGCGCCACGGATTTTCCAGCCGCTTGTCGCGCAGCATCACCAGGCTGCGGCAGATGCGCTTGCGCGTCTCGTGCGGCAGGATCACGTCGTCGATGAAGCCCCGGGCGCCGGCGACGAACGGATTGGCAAAGCGCTCCTTGTATTCGGCTTCGCGGGCGGCGAGCTTGAGGGGGTCGTTCTTGTCTTCGCGAAAAATGATTTCCACCGCGCCCTTGGCGCCCATGACCGCGATTTCGGCGTTCGGCCAGGCCAGGTTCACGTCGCCGCGCAGGTGCTTGGAGCTCATCACGTCGTAGGCGCCGCCGTAGGCCTTGCGTGTGATGACGGTGATTTTGGGCACCGTGCACTCGGCGTACGCGTACAGCAGCTTCGCGCCGTGCTTGATGATTCCGCCGTACTCTTGGCCGGTGCCGGGCATGAAGCCGGGAACGTCCACGAAGGTGAGCACCGGGACGTTGAACGCATCGCAAAAGCGCACGAAGCGCGCGGCCTTGATGCTCGATTTGATGTCCAGGCAGCCGGCCAGCACCAGCGGCTGGTTGGCGACGATTCCCACGGTCTGGCCTTCCATGCGGGCAAAGCCGATGAGGATGTTTTTCGCGTACTCGGGCTGCAATTCAAAGAAGTCGCCGTCGTCGACGGTCTTGAGAATCAGCTCCTGCATGTCGTAGGGCTTGTTCGCGTTGTCCGGAATCAGCGTGTCCAGGCTCGGGTCCATGCGCTCGGCCGGGTCGTTGCTCGGGCGCACCGGGGCTTTTTCGCGGTTGTTCAGCGGCAGGTAGTTGTACAGGCGGCGCAGCATCAGCAGCGCTTCCACGTCGTTCTCGAACGCCCTGTCGGCGACTCCGCTGCGCGTGGTGTGCGTGATGGCGCCGCCGAGTTCTTCGGCCGTGACTTCCTCGTGCGTCACGGTCCGGACCACTTCGGGGCCGGTGACGAACATGTAGGCGCTGTCCTTGACCATGAAGATGAAGTCGGTCATCGCCGGCGAGTACACCGCGCCGCCGGCCGAGGGGCCCATGATCATGCTGATCTGCGGGATCACGCCGCTGGCGAGCACGTTTCTCTGGAACACGTCGGCGTAGCCGCCGAGGCTGGCCACGCCCTCCTGGATGCGCGCGCCACCCGAGTCGTTCAGGCCGATCACGGGCGCGCCGACCTTCATCGCCTGGTCCATCACCTTGCAGATTTTCTCGGCGTGCGTCTCGCTCAGGGCGCCGCCGAAGACGGTGAAATCCTGGCTGAAAACGAACACCAGGCGGCCGTTGATCATGCCGTAGCCCGTGACCACGCCGTCGCCGGGGATCTTGTTCGCGTCCATGCCAAAGTCGGTGCAGCGGTGCTCGACGAACATGTCCCATTCCTCGAACGTGCCCTCGTCGAGCAGTAGCTCGATGCGTTCGCGCGCGCTGAGCTTGCCCTTGGCGTGCTGCGCGTCGATGCGCTTGTGCCCGCCGCCCAGGCGGGCCAGCGCGCGTTTTTTCTCCAGTTGGTCCAGGATGGCCTGCATGGCTTGCCCTTCGATGAAATGGCGGTTGCTTGTTTATTCGGTCGTGGCTTGCGCCAGCAGCAGCGTTCTTGCCGCGGTGGAGGCCGCGACGCGCCCGGCCACGACGTCCGCCTGCATCCGGGGCAACAGGCTTTTGACCTGCGGGTGCTCGCGGAACGCGCGCGCAAGGCCCGCGTCGATGCGCTCCCACATCCAGGCCAGGGCCTGCCTCTCGCGGCGCGCGGCCAGCTGCCCGTTGGTCGTCTGCAATGCACGGAACTGCGCCATGGCGGTGCAGAACCGGTCCACACCCTGCCCCTGCAGCGCGCTGACCTGCAGCACCAGGGGCTGCCACAGCGCGCCGTGCCGGGCGTTCTCCGGCCTGCCATGCTGGCCGGGCAGGCGCAGGCTGGAGCGGATCTGCGCCTGCGCCTGCGTGGCGGCGTGCGGGTCGGTGTCGGCCTTGTTGATGAGCACCAAGTCGGCCCATTCCATCACGCCCTTCTTGATCGCCTGCAACTCGTCGCCTGCATGCGGCAGTTGCATCAGCACGAACATGTCGGTCATGCCGGCCACCGCCAGCTCGCTCTGGCCCACGCCCACGGTCTCGACGATGAGCAGGTCGTGGCCCGCGGCCTCGCAGACCAGCATGGCCTCGCGCGTCTTCTCGGCCACGCCGCCCAGCGTGCCACTCGACGGGCTGGGGCGGATATAGGCTTTTTCATGCACCGAGAGCCGCTCCATGCGCGTCTTGTCGCCCAGGATGGCGCCGCCGGAGACGCTGCTCGACGGGTCCACGGCGAGCACCGCCACGCGGTGGCCCAGGCCGATCAGGTGCAGCCCCAGCGCCTCGATGAAGGTCGATTTGCCGACGCCCGGCGTGCCGCTGATCCCCAGGCGAAACGCCGTGCCGGTGTGCGGCAGCAGCGCCGTGAGCAGTTCGTCGGCCTGCGCGCGGTGCTCGGCGCGCGTCGATTCGAGCAAGGTGATGGCCTTGGCGATGGCGCGGCGCTGCACCGCCGCCCGGCCGTGCACGACGCCTTCGAAGAGCGCCGCAGCCGTCACGCCAGCGCCTTGCGGATTTGCTCCAGCACGTCCTTGGCGCTGGCGGGGATCGGGGTGCCGGGGCCGTAGATGCCCTTCACGCCGGCCTGGTACAGAAAATCGTAGTCCTGCGCGGGAACCACCCCGCCCACGAACACGATGATGTCGTCGGCCCCCTGCTGCTTGAGCGACTCGATGATCGCCGGCACCAGCGTCCTGTGGCCGGCGGCCAGCGTCGAGACACCCACCGCGTGCACGTCGTTCTCCATGGCCTGGCGCGCGCATTCCTCGGGCGTCTGGAACAGCGGGCCGATGTCCACGTCGAAGCCCAGGTCGGCAAAGGCCGTGGCCACCACCTTGGCGCCGCGGTCGTGGCCGTCCTGGCCGAGCTTGGCGATCATCACGCGCGGGCGCCGGCCCTGTTCCTCGGCAAAGGCGCCGATTTCGGCGCGGAGCTTGTCCCAGCCCTCGGCCGAGTCGTAGGCCGCCGCGTACACGCCCGTCACCTTGTGCGTGTCGGCGCGGTGGCGCCCGAAGATCTTCTCCAGCGCCTGCGAGACCTCGCCCACCGTGGCGCGCTGCCGCATGGCCTCGATGGCCAGGCCCAGCAGATTCCCGGTGCCGCTGTGTGCGGCATCGGTGAGCGCATCCAGTGCAGCTTGCACCCGCGCAGCGTCGCGCTGCGCGCGGATGCTGCGCAGGCGCTCGATCTGGCCGGCGCGCACCTTCTGATCGTCGATTTGCAGGATGTCGATCGGCGCCTCCTGCTCCAGCCGGTACTTGTTCACGCCAACGATCACGTCCTTGCCCGAGTCGATGCGCGCCTGCTTCTCGGCGGCGGCGGCCTCGATCCGGAGCTTGGCCCAGCCGCTGTCCACGGCCTGCGTCATTCCGCCCTGGGCCTCGACCTCTTCGATGATCTTCGAGGCGGCGTCCGCCATGTCCTGCGTCAGCCGCTCCATCATGTAGCTGCCGGCCCAGGGGTCGATCACGCTGGTGATGTGCGTCTCCTCCTGGAGGATGAGCTGCGTGTTGCGCGCAATGCGGGCGCTGAACTCGGTGGGCAGCGCGATGGCCTCGTCGAAGCTGTTCGTGTGCAGGCTCTGCGTTCCGCCGAACACCGCCGCCATGGCCTCGATGGTGGTGCGCACCACGTTGTTGTACGGGTCCTGCGCGGTGAGCGACCAGCCCGAGGTCTGGGAATGCGTGCGCAGCATCAGGCTCTTGGGGTTCTTCGCGCCCATGCCCTGCATGATGCGGCACCACAGCAGGCGCGCCGCGCGCATCTTCGCCACCTCCAGGTAGAAGTTCATGCCGACGGCCCAGAAAAAGGACAGGCGCCCGGCGAACGCGTCCACGTCCAGGCCCTTGGCGATCGCCGTGCGCACGTACTCCCTGCCGTCGGCCAGCGTGAAGGCCAACTCCAGCGCCTGGTTCGCGCCGGCCTCCTGCATGTGGTAGCCGCTGATCGAGATCGAATTGAACTTCGGCATGTGCCGGGCCGTGTACTCGATGATGTCGCCAATGATGCGCATCGACGGCTGGGGCGGGTAGATATAGGTGTTGCGCACCATGAACTCTTTCAGGATGTCGTTCTGTATCGTCCCGGAGAGTTGATCCTGGCGCACACCCTGCTCCTCGGCCGCGACCACGTAGCCCGCGAGCACCGGCAGCACCGCGCCGTTCATGGTCATCGAGACCGACACCGTGTCGAGCGGAATCTGCTCGAACAGGATCTTCATGTCCTCGACCGAATCAATGGCCACACCGGCCTTGCCCACGTCGCCCGCCACACGCGGGTGGTCGCTGTCGTAGCCCCGGTGCGTGGCCAGGTCGAACGCCACCGACACACCCTGTCCGCCCGCCGCCAGCGCCTTGCGGTAGAAGGCGTTGGACTCCTCGGCCGTGGAAAAACCCGCGTACTGGCGGATCGTCCAGGGGCGCACCGCGTACATGGTGGCCTGCGGGCCGCGCAGATAGGGCGCGAAACCGGGCAGCGTGTTCGCGTAGCGCAGGCCGGCCAAGTCTTCTGCGGTGTACAGCGGCTTGACGGTGATGCCGTCGGGCGTGACCCAGTTCAGGGCGGCGGCATCGCCGCCGGGCGCCGACCGGGCTGCCGCCTGGGCCCAGCCATTCAGAGAAGATGCAGCGAACTCGGGCGCGGTATCGTGGGGCTTGTCACTCATGGTGAAGGCGTCTTTCGATAAAGGGCGTTGGGGCACGGGTTGTTGTGCCCGGCGGAGCCTGAATTGGAGCGCAAGACGGCGCGCGATGCGAGGCGCTCGGGGAGCCCGGCCGCAAGCCGGCGTGGCGCGGAGTTTATAGCATTTCCATAATTATTAATTCAAAATATTCCGCGCAACTTACAATCCACCCCCATGTCCGCCCCCGTCTCCACCCTCACGCCCCGCGCCCTGTACGAGGAAGTGGCCGAGCAACTGCGCCAGCGCATCTTCCGCCGCGAGCTGGAGCCCGGCGACTGGATCGACGAATTGAAGATCGCTGAAGAATTCGGCATCAGCCGCACCCCCCTGCGCGAGGCGCTGAAGGTCTTGGCCACGGAGGGCCTGGTGACGATGCGGCTGCGCCGCGGCGCCTACGTGACCGTGGTGTCCGAGCAAGACCTGCGCGACGTCTACCACCTGCTCGGCCTGCTCGAGAGCGACGCGGCCGGCGCGGTGGCCGCGAGCGCGAGCGCGGCCGAGTTGCAGGCGCTGCAAGCGCTGCACGCCGAACTCGAGGCCGCAGCCGGCGAACGCGAGCGTTTCTTTGCCGTGAACGAACGCTTTCACATGCTGCTGCTGGAACTGGCCGACAACCGCTGGCGCAGTCAGATGGTCGCCGATCTGCGCAAGGTCATGAAACTCAACCGCCACAACTCGCTGCTCAAGCAGGGGCGGATCAGGGACTCCCTCGCGGAACACCGCGCCATCCTCGCCGCGCTGCTGGCCCGCGATGCCCAGGCCACGGAGCGCGCCATGCGGGCGCATTTTGCGCGCGGCCTGAGGGCCGCAAGCCCCAACTGACTTGACCGACCGGGGGAACGGTTTCCCGGCCGCCCGGACGACCGCAGGCGTGGTTCATGCGGCCACGTCCTCCCCGACGCAGGCGCCCGCATACGCGGTCCCAAAGCGGTTCGCCAGAAAATCCCCGAGCGCCACGGCCTCCTGCCCGACAAAGCCCTTTTGCGGCAAACGGCCCTGCGCGACCAGATCCAGCGCCGTGCAGATGCCGGCCGCGGTCGTGCGCTGGATGGCGCTGAGCGTATGGCCCGCCACCTCGGCGCCGACGATGCGGGAACAGTACGAGTCCTGCACCAGCCGTCCGCCGCGCAGGCCCGACGCCGTGGCGAACACCACGACCACGTCCTGATCGGTGCTCGGGATCGCGGCCTCCAGAATGTCCTTGAGCAGATCGCGCCGCTCGCGCAGGCGCAGGTCATCGAGCAGCAGCTTCAGGATGGCGCAATGCCCCGGATAGCGGATCGACTGGTAGTCCAGCTGCCGCACCCTGCCGGCCAGCGTTTCGGTGAGCGTTCCCAGGCCGCCGGAGGTGTTGAAGGACTCGTACTCGACGCCGTCGAGCGCAAAGCGCTCCAGGCCCTCGAGCGCCGCAACCGTGCTGCGCGCGCCGTCCACGATGGCTTCGCAGGGCTTGCAGTATTCGTTGATGAGGCCCTCGGTACTCCACGTCAGGTTGTAGCGCAAAGCGCCCTGCGGGTAGCGCGGCAGCGCCCCCACGCGCAGGCGCAGGCTGTGCAGGGACTCGAAGCGCCGCGCCAAGTCATGGCCCACGATGCCGATGAAACCCGGCGCCAGGCCGCACTGGGGCATGAGCACCTGGCGGGCGTTGGCCGCCAGCGCCCGGATCGCCCGGGTGCTCGGCACATCTTCCGTGAGGTCGAAGTAATGCACACCCGCCTGCACGCACAGGGTCGCGACCTGGACGGCGCAATGAAACGGCAGCGCGTCGAGCACGGCAAAACGCCCCTGGATGGCCGCCAGCCAGCCCGCGGCGTCGCTGGTTTGCTGCGTGGCCACACCGAGCGTGGCCGCACGCGCCAGGCACGCCGGGTCGCGGTCGGCGACCAGGATGTCGTAATCGCCCGCCTGGCGCAGCAGCAGCGCCATGGCAAAGCCGATATGGCCCGCCCCCAGGATGGTGATTGCGCGGCGCGGGCCGTTGCAACGGGATGGATGCTGTGTCATGGAGGCGCTCCTTGTCGTGTCGGCTGATCGGATGGTTCCAGAGAAGAATCGATGGTAGGCAGGATCAAGATCAATGTGTAGCGTCAAAAGCGTCGGAATCTTGTTTTTATATCGTCATACCGGCGAATACAATCGCCACCATGGATTCCATGGCCTCACCGCTCGATGCCACCGACCGCCGGCTGCTGAGCCTGCTGCAGGCCAACGCGCGCGCGGGCACGGCCACGCTGGCGCGCCAGCTCGGGCTGGCGCGCACCACGGTGGTGGCGCGCATGGCGCGGCTGGAACGCTCCGGTGTGGTCGCCGGCTACGGCGTGCGGCTGGGCGCCCGGCTCG
>NZ_AFAL01000418.1 GCF_000193225.1 Verminephrobacter aporrectodeae subsp. tuberculatae At4
GAGAGGCTGAACAGTCACCCCGAAGCCTCCATGCAACCCCTCTGTGGCGGGTACCGCCAACTGACGCAAACACCTTTGTGCGCCGCACAAACGTTCTGCCGTCGGAATGCTTAAAAATCAAATACGAATCGTTTCTATTTGGAGAGCGGACATGCACAGAAGAAATGCGCCCGGCCGCGCCCCCGTTTCCTTGCCGCATTCCCTGGTGATCGCGGCGGGGCTGCTGGGCGCAGGCGCTTCCTCCTTGGCCCAAGAGCCTGCGAGTCTGGCGCCCATTGCCGTCACCGCCAGCCAGCGCGAGCAGGCGGTGCGCGCCGCGCCGGCCAGCGTCACCGTGATCGAGCGCAAGGAAATCGAGTCCAGGCCGGAGAGCACCGTGATGGACCTGCTGCGCTCGGTGGAGGGCGTGGGCATCGTCGGCGCGAACCCCAACGACCAGGACATTTCACTGCGCGGCATGCCCGGCGAATACACCCTGATCCTGGTCGATGGCCGACGCCAGAACACCCGCGAGACGATGAACCGCGGCAGCGGCGGGGTGCAATCCCATCTGCTGCCGCCGCTGGCTGCCATCGAGCGCATCGAGGTGATTCGTGGCCCGATGTCCTCGCTCTACGGCGCCGACGCGATGGGCGGCGCGGTGAACATCATCACGCGCGCTCAGCCAGCGCGCTGGGGCGCCTCGCTCGCCGCGCATGCCGTGCAGCAGGCGCACCATGAACTGGGCGATTCGCGTGGCATGGCGTTCTGGCTCGGCGGTCCGCTGGTGGACGAGCGGCTGAGTCTGCGCATTTTCGGCGCCACGAGCCGACGCGGCGAGGACGGCGTCTACTTCCCGCTGAACGCCACCAGCGGCGCCCACGGCCAGCGCGATGAAAACGTGGGGCTGCAGTTCAGCGCACGCCTGACGCCCGGCCAGGACCTGAGCTTCCACCTCGGCCATGAATCCCTCAGCTACCTGCTGACGCCGGGCCGGAGCATCGCCGATGCGACCACGCCGGCGACGATCCTGAGATCGGGGCACAGCCGGGAGTCCTGGGGCTTGACGCACGAAGGCCGCGGCAACTGGGGGCGCAGCTTCCTGTCGCTCTATGGCGAAACCGGCACGCAGACGCAGTGGTTGCCGGCGGGGCGGTCCCCGGTGGAGCCCGAGCTGCGCAACGGCGCGCTGGAGGGCCGCGTCATCTTGCCCTGGGCCAAGGACGCCAACACCCTGACGCTGGGCATGCAATACATCCGGCAAAGCCTGGGCGGCGTGGCCAGGCAGGCGGTGGTCGCCGGCTTGGCCGCGAATCCGGACACCATCCAGCGCGATTCCTGGGCCCTCTCCGCCGAGAACGACTTCGCCATCGGGCGCGACTTCGTGCTGACCGCCGGCACCCGCCTGGACCATGACGCGGCCTATGGCAGCCAAGTCAGCCCGCGGCTGTATGGCGTCTACACGCTGGACGAAAACTGGACCCTGCGCGGCGGTGTGGCCCGTGGCTTCAAGGCGCCCACATTGCGCCAGAGCGCGGCGGGCTACTGCATGACCACGGGCGGCGGCGGCGCTGCGGGCGCCGTGGCCGGCACGCTGTGCGGCAACCAGGACCTCAGGCCGGAGACCAGCGTCAACGGCGAAATCGGTTTGCGCCGGGATTCTGGCGGCAACTTCGCCAGCCTGACGGTTTTCCACAACCAGTTCAAGAACCGCGTCGCCAGCTACGACACCGGCGTTGCCGACCCGCGTGTGCGAGGCCGCAATATCTACGTCTACGACAACATGGCGCGCGCGGACATCACCGGCCTGGAACTGGGGGCGGGCACCCGGCTCGCCAAAGACTGGCGCCTGAGCGGCAGCTACACGCTGACTGATTCGCGCCGCCGCGGCGGCGAGAGCGCCTTCAACGGCGACTCCCTGGCCGGCTACCCGCTGGACAAGACGCCCAGGAACCAAGCCCATTGGCGACTCGAATGGCAAGCGCTGAGCCGGCTCACGCTGCAGGCGGCGGCCCATCACGTCGGCAAGCAGTATTGGGCCGCCTTCCGCAACAGCGCCCTGGGCGTGCGCGAGCGCGAGGCATCCACGACCTTGGACCTGGGTGTGCGCGGCGCGCTGGCGCCCGGCGTGGACCTGAAGTTCACGGTGGTGAACGCCACCGACGAACGCATCGACGTGGACGCCCGCGCCCGCACCCAGGGTCTCCAGGGTAACTGGATGCTCGACGAGGGGCGCCGCTACGCCCTCACGCTGCTTGCCCGGTTTTGATCTGGTCGCGCCGCCCGGCTCGACGGCCGGCCTTGGCTCTCTTTGTCTTTCGTCTTCCTTCCCGAATCGGGTTTCCGCCATGCCAACCAGTACCGCCACCATCACCGTGCCGCAGGCCGAGCGGGTGCTCTTCAGGATGTGCAAACACTTCGCCATCAAGGTGCCGGTGACGTTCGACAGCGAACACGCCGACATCGACTTTCTCTTTGGCCGTTGCCGCGCGCAGCGCACGGGCGACGTGCTGAGCCTGCACTGCGCAGCCGACAGCGTCGAGTTGCTCCAACGCGTGCAGCACGTGATCGGCGCGCACCTGGGCCTGATGGCTCGCGACAAGCAACTCGCCGTCGCTTGGCAGAGCGCTTGATGGACCAATCGGCTACCTGAGCGCTGAAATACCACTTGTCCCATTCGCTGGGGTACACGCCGTGCTCGCGGCGCCAAGCGCTCTTGCTCACCTCGTTCATCGCCGCCGTGGTGATCACAGCCTCCAGCCGAGCGGGCGCAGTAGGCTCGCCCTCGGGTGGGCCTAAACTGCATTTGCTGTCACTGCAAAATAAGCTGGAGCACAACACCGGTGGCGACTGCGCAGACCAGGAACTTCGGGACGAAGCCCGCGTACCCGCCGCGGAAATTGAGGGCGGCGCATGCGAGCAGCGCCAAGCCCGTGATGGGCAGGATCATGAGCACCACGGGGCTTGTGCGACGGATCCAGGCGGCGACCGTCAGCGGCAGAACCAGGATCACGAACAAGAACAGCAGCACGCCCAGACCCACGCCATGGACGTAGCACGGACCCAGACCCAGGCTCGCGTTGAGCGCGCGCGGGGTTCGTGCATGCGCCGCAGCTCGAACGCCAGGCCGGACACGGCGAAGAGCAAGGGCATGACCGTGAGCACGACGGCTACGGTGACAGTCTGCGTCGCCACGCCGTACGCGCCAAGGTATTCGTGCACCAACCACGGCAGTCCGGCCCAGGCCACCAGTGCGGCGTGGCGCGGCCATTGCCGTGCACCGATCAGCCCACGCAGGTCGATCCAAGCCAGGCGCAAGCACATGGGCGCACCCGGTGGCAGAGCCCATGCGCGCCGGCGTGGACGCGACACGGCAGGCACGCCACCAGGTGCGCGGGCCTTTTCCCGCCGAAACATCCACCACGCGGTAGCGACGCTTCCAAGCACAAAGGGCGCGGGCGACCAGCCCTGCGCCAGGCAGGACAGCCCCACGCACTGCACGGCTATTGCGCGCATGGCCTCGCGCGGCCGCCAGTGCATGGCCCACTGCATGACCGGTAGCATGATCAGGACTGTGGCAAGGGCGAGGCCCTGCCACCAGCGTTGCGCTGGGGGTCCCTGCGGGAGCACGGCAAGAGCCGCGGCGAACGGCAAGAACAGTGGCAGATCGCAGACGGCCAGCACGGCGAGGTCGACCTTGCGCAGGCATTGCGTTGGTACGGGTTGCGTTTGCACGAAGGCCCATGCCGCCCCGCCGGTGAGCACCCCGCCCTGGGCCTGCGCCCATGCATGTGCCAGCGCGAGCATCGCCACCCAGGTGACCAGCACCGTTGCTACCGGGCCCGGCGTGGTGAGCACCAGCGCCGGGTGTGCGAGCACGCGCAGTTGTTGCCGGATCGGCATCTCGCGCGGCGACAGCAGTAGCAGGATGAACAACACGCCCTGCCAACGGCGCACCAGCAGCCGGTAGGCGACCTCGGCCACGTGCCGCAAGCGCCACCAGAGCAAGCTGCGGACCAGGCCCATGCGCAAGTGCATCAGGCTGTCTCCAGCGATGCCAGTTCGACGCAGCGGGCGCCAAGCGCGCGTTGCTCGCCGACATCGTGGCAGCACATCACCACCAACCGCGATGTCGCGATCGCCAGCAACTGCTCGCGCAGCACGTCGCGGGCCGCCGCGTCGAGACCGTTGCTCGGCTCGTCAAGCACGGTGATCGGCGCTTGCGTGCCCAGCCCGGCGGCGAGCATGAACTTGCGCGCCGTGCCCAGCGACATGGCGCTGAAGCGCAGGTCGAGGGAGTCCACCAGTCCGAAGCGCCAAACCAGATCCGGGGCCGTCGAGATCGCGGGCCGACGCGCGGCTTGAACGAAGTCGAGCCACTCCCTGCCAGTGACGAACGGGTACACCGGGCATGCGTCGGGCACATAGCTCAGCCACGACAAGGTTTTCCCACGCACCATGCGCATGCTGCGCCCGAGCACCAGGATATCGCCCTCGTCGGGAACACAGGCGCCGCCAAGCATCGACAGCAAAGTGGTCTTGCCGGAGCCGTTGGGGCCACAGACACATATGATTCCCGGCCCCGTCCACGAGAATCCCACGCGGTGGAAGATCACCCGGTCCTCGTATGAGTGGTGCAGCCGGTTGACGCCCAAGGTGGCCTGGTTCCTGCTCATCCGGCCATCATCTGTGGCATCCCGCCCGTTGCTGCGCATAGCGCCGTCGCATTGCGCGGCAGTTTCGCCAAGAACTCGACTTCGTCTAGGTGCTTGTGGGGAAAGTCAGGCCAACGACTGCGGCTGAACTCTAGCAATTCCTCGGCCAGAGCTTGCGAGACCGGTGTCGAGGCGTTGAGCACCACGAATGCCTTCAGGTCGATGCCGCCGCTGGGTGCCTGGACACCATTTCGTTATACACAAGCCCCCTGAACCTGAAGCTCGCGACAGAACCTGATGCCAGCGGCAAAGTCAAGAATGCGCTGCATTCCCAGCCAGATGGTCTTGACTCCGGGCTCACCATCGCGCTTTCGCGCAAGAAAGCCCCCCAGCCTGGCAATCAGCCGCACCACCTCGTTGAGCGTGGGCGGTTCCTTGGGTAGCTCTTGCTTGTTCAGGATGTACGCCGCTTTCCATTCGTCGGGCTCGAACATCAGTTGCGCATCCAGGTGTGGGCAGCTACGCCCCAGTCGCATCAGCCGGGCAATGCGCCACGCCACCACCATGTACAGCACCACGGCACGCTCTATCTTGCTGACACTGCCCAACTGCAAGGCTTCGATCCGGCAACCGTTCTTGAGCACATGAAAGAACATTTCGATCTCCCAGCGCGCCCGGTACCAGTCGATCATCCGGGCGGCCTGCTCCAGGGTCTCCACGGGCAAGTTCGTCAGCAGTCGCCACTCGATGGGCTTTTCGCCATTCGCCAGCGCCTCCTCCCGGGCAACGATGCATGTGGCCTGCACAAAGCCGCCATGGCCATCGGGCAACTTCAGCGCTTGCGCCCACACTTGCTGTACCACTTCACGAGGGCGCGAACCCTGGCGCGAAGCAAGGGTGAAACGAATCT
>NZ_AFAL01000417.1 GCF_000193225.1 Verminephrobacter aporrectodeae subsp. tuberculatae At4
TTCGGGGTTTGGTCTGTCGTGCGAGGTCACCTCGTTTCGCCATGCCGTGATGATCCTGGGCCTGAACAAGCTGTTCCGCTGGGCGGCCCTGCTGATGACCACCTCGCGCGGGGGCGGGGGAGCGCCACCCGCCGTGGGCCAGACGGCCGTGGTGCGCGGACGCTTGATGGAGTTGCTCGCCGCCGAGTTGCTGCCGCCCGAAGAGTGCGACAACGCCTTCGTGGTGGGCCTGTTCTCGCTGCTCGACAGCATGCTCGGAATGCCGCTGGAAAAAGCCCTCGCATCCGTGGCCCTGCCCGAACCCGTGATGGGCGCGCTGCTGCACGGCACCGGCGTTTTTGCCCCGTTTCTGGAATTGGTCAAGGCCTGCGAAAGCGGTGACGAAGCGGTGTTTGCGCGGACGACCGATGCCCTGCAGCTTTCCAACCGCCAGGTGAACTGGGCCCATCTGCAGGCCCTGACATGGGCCGAGAGCCTGAACGTCTAGCGGCGCGCGCCTGAGTCCGTCAGCAAATGCGCATTCTTGGTATCGACCCGGGGCTGCAAACCACCGGCTTTGGTGTCGTGGACATGGATGGCCACAAGCTCAGCTATGTGGCCAGCGGCACCATCCGCACCACCACGCTGGCGTTGGGCAACCTGCCCGGGCGCCTGAAAATTCTGTTCGACGGGATTACCGAGGTGGTGGCACGCTACCAGCCCGATGCGGCGTCGGTGGAAATCGTGTTCGTGAACGTCAACCCGCAATCCACCCTGTTGCTCGGCCAGGCGCGCGGCGCCTGCATCACGGCCCTGGTGGCGAGCCAGTTGCCCGTGGCGGAATACACCGCGCTGCAGATGAAAAAAGCCGTGGTCGGCCATGGCCGCGCGACCAAGAGCCAGGTGCAGGAGATGACGCGCCGCCTGCTGCAGATGCCCGGTTTGCCCGGCACCGACGCCGCCGACGGCCTGGGCCTGGCCATCACCCACGCCCACGCGGGCGCCGCCATGCGCCGCCTGGACGCGGCCGCAACGCTGAACCGCCGCCAGCACGCCATGTACAAGGGCGGGCGCAGCTACTGACGCGCTGCCGCCGCACGTGGCGTGCTCATGGCACGGGTTCCTGGACCATCGGCAGCTTGAGCTGGTGCTTTCTTGCCGTCGCGATGGCGCTGTCATAGCCCGCGTCGGCATGGCGCATCACGCCGCTCGCCGGGTCGTTCCAGAGCACGCGCGCGATGCGCTTGTCCGCCGCGTCGCTCCCGTCGGCAACGATCACCACGCCCGCGTGCTGCGAGTAGCCCATGCCGACGCCGCCACCGTGGTGCAGGCTGACCCAGGTGGCGCCGCCCGCGGTGTTGAGCAGGGCGTTGAGCAGCGGCCAGTCGCTGACGGCGTCGGTGCCGTCTTGCATGGCCTCGGTCTCGCGGTTCGGACTGGCGACCGAGCCGGTGTCGAGGTGGTCGCGGCCGATGACGATGGGCGCCTTCAGTTCACCCCTTCGCACCATCGCGTTGAACGCCAGACCGGCGACGTGGCGCTCGCCCAGGCCGAGCCAGCAGATGCGTGCGGGCAGGCCCTGGAAGACGATGCGCTCGCGCGCCATGTCCAGCCAGCGGTGCGTGTGGGTGTTCTCGGGGAACAGTTCCTTGATCTTGGCGTCGGTCCTGTAGATGTCCTGCGGGTCGCCCGAGAGCGCGACCCAGCGGAACGGCCCCTTGCCTGCGCAGAACAGCGGACGGATGTAGGCCGGCACGAAGCCAGGGAAGTCGAAGGCGTTTTGCACGCCCTCGTCGAAGGCGACTTGGCGGATATTGTTGCCGTAGTCAACCGTGGGGACGCCCATGGCCTGGAAGTCGAGCATGGCTTGCACGTGCACGGCGCACGATTTGGCGGCCGCTTTCTTGAGCGCGCCGTGTTGCGCAGCGTTCTGCATCGCGGCCTGCCATTGCGGCACGGTCCAGCCCGCAGGCAGGTAGCCGTGGATCAGGTCGTGCGCAGAGGTTTGATCGGTCACGAGGTCGGGCTTGGGGCCCCCGGCCTGCGCGCGCCGGACCAGTTCCGGCAGGATCTCGGCCGCATTGCCGAGCAGTGCGATGGACACGGCCTGCCTGGCGTTGCAGTGCTGCCCGATGAGTTCCAAGGCATGGTCGATGTTGCGCGCCTGTTCGTCGACGTAGCGCGTGCGCAGGCGGAAGTCGATGCGCGTCTGCTGGCACTCGATGGTGAGCGAGGCCGCGCCCGCCAGCGTGGCCGCGAGCGGTTGCGCGCCGCCCATGCCGCCGAGGCCGGCCGTGAGGATCCACCGGCCCGCGAGGCTGTTGCCGTAATGCTGACGACCGGCTTCGGTGAAGGTCTCGAAGGTGCCTTGCACGATGCCTTGGCTGCCGATGTAGATCCAGCTGCCAGCCGTCATCTGGCCGTACATGAAAAGGCCCCGGCGGTCGAGTTCGTTGAACTGCTCCCAATTGGCCCAGTGCGGCACGAGGTTCGAGTTGGCGAGCAGCACGCGCGGTGCGTTCTCGTGCGTCTTGAACACGCCGACCGGCTTGCCCGATTGAATGAGCAGCGTCTCGTCGTCTTCAAGTTCCTTCAGCGACGCCAGGATCTGGTCGTAGCAGGCCCAGTCGCGCGCGGCGCGGCCGATGCCACCGTAGACCACGAGGTCCTGCGGGCGTTCGGCCACCTCGGCGTCGAGGTTGTTTTGCAGCATGCGGAACGGCGCTTCGGTGAGCCAGCTCTTGCAGCTGAGCGTGCTGCCGCGTGGCGCGCGAATCACGCGGGTCGGGTCATGGCGCGGATCGGGAGTGGCGGAACCCGCGCGGGCACCGGTCAAGTCGGCTGCGTTCATCGAGAGTCTCCCAGGTCAAGCGAATGGGTCCTTTGCCAGGCTCGGCAAGATCGCTGTCAGCGATGCGGGCCAAGCGCGGCCCTGTGCGCCCATGGCCCACAAGCGCATGGCTTCCACGTCGGGCGCAAGGAATCGGTCTTGGTCCAGAAAGGCGACGCGTTCGCGGATGGCGGCAAACTCCGCCTCGATGCATGGCGATGATTTCAGCCGGCGTTTGAGTTCCATGCCCTGGCAGGCGGCCATGGCCTCGATGCCAACGACAACGGCGGTGTTGTTCACCATGTCGGCCAGGCGACGGGCGGCGAAGGTGGCCATCGACACATGGTCCTCCTGGTTGGCCGAAGTGGGCAGGCTGTCCACGCTGGCGGGATGCGCGAGCGATTTGTTTTCCGAAGCCAATGCGGCAGCGGTGACCTGCGCCATCATGAAGCCGGAGTTGACGCCCCCGTCGTGCACGAGAAACGGCGGCAGTCCCGACAGGCCGGTGTCGAGCAGCAGCGCCGTCCGCCGCTCGGAGAGCGCACCCATCTCGCTGACCGCCAACGCGATGATGTCGGCAGCAAACGCCACGGGTTCCGCATGGAAATTCCCGCCGGAGATCGCCTCACCGGTATCGGCGAACACCAGCGGATTGTCCGAAGCCGCGTTGGCCTCGATCACCAGGACGCGCGCCGCATGGCGGAGGTTGTCCAAACAGGCCCCCATGACCTGCGGCACGCACCGGATGGAATAGGGGTCCTGCACGCGACCGCAGTCGGCGTGGGAGGGAATGATTTCGCTGCCGTCGAGCAGCGCGCGCACCGCAGCGGCAACCGCAATTTGCCCCGGCTGACCCCGGGCGGCATGAATGCGTTCGTCGTAGGGCTTGATGGAGCCCTGAATGGCCTCCAGCGAAAGCGCGCCCGCGAGCAGTGCGGCGCACAGAACATGCTCGGCGCCAAACAGACCGGCCAGCGCCAGCGCAGTAGATACCTGCGTGCCATTGAGCAGCGCCAGGCCTTCCTTGGGACCGAGTACGAAGGGTGAGAACCCGGCGCGACGCATCGCCTCCGCCCCCTGGAGCACACTGCCCTCTGGCGCAATGACTTCCCCTTCCCCGATGAGCACGCAGGCCAAATGGGCCAGGGGCGCCAGGTCACCCGAGGCGCCAACGGAACCCTTGCCGGGAATGCGCGGCAGCAGATCGGCATTCAGCAGGGCCAGCAGTGCATCGACGATTTCCGGTCGCACGCCGGAGTGCGCACGCGCCAAGCTCACGGCCTTGGTCGCAAGAATCAGGCGGACGACTCCGGCAGGCAGATCCGCGCCCGTGCCCACGCTGTGCGACAGCACGAGGTTGCGTTGCAGCGCGGCCAGTTGCTGCGCGGGAATGACGGTCTGCGCCAGCTTGCCGAAGCCGGTGTTGATGCCGTAGACCACGGCGCCAGCATGCAGGATGTCGTGCACGACGCGTTGCGCAGCCAACAGATTGGCGCGGGCCGAGTCCACCATCGTCACACGCACCCCACCGGCATGGATGCGCACAAGGCTCTGCAAGCTGACGGTGCCCGGTACCAGTTCAATCACATTTCGGGACATGGACATCCTTTGAGCCAAGCAGAGCAAAGTCACCCGGTTCGTTCCTGCAAGAAACGACCAAAGCAGTGTAGTTGTTCCCTGCGGGAGAAAGCGTAACGCACGGCAATGCCGGACGCCGAATCGGGCGCGGGGGAGCAGCAGAGAACCCGGCTACGATCCTCTCCCGCAGCGAAATGCCTTTGCGATCCCGCTGGAACGATTCCTCGACCTTCTGACTGGAGATACACGCCGTGGCCCATGCCGCTTTCCACTGGGATGACCCCTTCCTGCTCGGGCAGCAGCTGAGCGACGACGAGCGCATGCTGCGTGACGCGGCCGCCGCTTACTGCCAGGACAAACTGGCCCCGCGCGTGCTCGACGCCTTCCGCCACGAAAAAATGGACCCCGGTATCTTCCGCGAGATGGGCGCAATCGGCCTGCTGGGCCCTACCATTTCCGAGCGCTACGGCGGCCCGGGCCTGAACCACGTGGCCTACGGCCTGATTGCCCGCGAGATCGAGCGCGTGGATTCGGGCTACCGTTCAATGGCCAGCGTGCAAAGCTCGCTGGTGATGCTGCCGATCCATGAATTCGGCACCGAGGCCCAGCGCCAGAAATACCTGCCCGGGCTGGCCCGCGGCGAGTGGATCGGCTGCTTTGGCCTGACCGAGCCCGACCACGGCTCCGACCCCGGCAGCATGGCCACGCGCGCGCACAAGGTGGCCGGCGGCTACCGGATCGAGGGCAGCAAGATGTGGATCACCAACAGCCCCGTGGCCGACGTATTCGTGGTCTGGGCCAAGGAAGTGTCCGCAGGGGGCGCGCTGGGCCCCATCCGTGGCTTCGTGCTGGAAAAGGGCATGCGCGGGCTGAGCGCCCCGGCGATCCACGGCAAGATCGGCCTGCGCACGTCGGTCACCGGCGAGATCGTGATGAATGCCGTATTCGTTCCCGAAGAAAACGCCTTCCCTGAAGTGCAAGGCCTCAAGGGCCCCTTCACCTGCCTGGACAGCGCGCGCTACGGCATCGCCTGGGGCGCCCTGGGCGCCGCCGAATTCTGCTGGCACCGCGCGCGCCAGTACACGCTCGAGCGCAAGCAATTCGGTCGCCCTCTGGCGGCGAACCAACTCGTCCAGAAAAAGCTCGCCGACATGCAGACCGAGATCGCCATCGGCCTGCAAGCCTGCCTGCGCCTGGGCCGCATGAAGGACGAAGGCACGGCCGCCGTGGAGGCCACCTCACTCATCAAGCGCAACAGCTGCGGCAAGGCGCTGGACATCGCCCGCCAGGCGCGCGACATGCTGGGCGGCAACGGCATCAGCGACGAGTTCGGCGTGGCCCGCCACCTGGTGAACCTGGAAGTGGTGAACACCTACGAGGGAACGCACGACGTGCACGCGCTGATCCTGGGCCGTGCCATCACCGGCATTGCGGCCTTCTCGAACTGAGATCGGATCAATCGCTGCGATCCATCAGCAGCGCTTGCCGCAGCAGGCGCGTGGCCCGGTCGCGGATGCGCAGCGGGCTGTTGCCCGGTTGCGGGCGCGCCTTGGCCAGCGCGCAGGCGGCCAGAAAGTCCTGCAAGATGGCGCTGTCGTCCAGGGTGTCCAGGCCGTGCCGGTGGAACTCCGGGTGCCATTGCGTGGCGGCGATGTAGCCCCTGCCCCGCGCGGGGCTGCGGCGGATCGCCTCGGGCACGCCGTCGGGGCGGCTCCAGGCTTCGATCTGAAAGCCCGGCGCGAGCGACTTGATTGCCTGGTGGTGGATGCTGTTCACGCGCGCCAGCCGCTGGCTGGGGTAGAGGCTCGCCAGGCGCGTTCCCGGAATGATTTCCACCGCATGAAAGTTCTGGTCGTAGGTGGCCGCGTCGCGGTGGCGCAGCGCGCCGGGGTGCTGGGTTTCGATGTCCTGGTACAGCGTGCCGCCAAACGCCACATTGATGAGTTGCAGCCCGCGGCACACACCAAAGATCGGCTTGCCGATCTGCTCGAATGCCTCGACCACGGCCAGGTCGTACAGGTCGCGCACGCGGTCGCCAAGCCATTCCGCGCGCAACGGCGCCTCGCCGTAGCTGCCGGGCCAGATGTCGGCGCCACCGTGCAGGACCACGCCGTCCAGCCAGTCGGCATAGTGGGCCAGCGTGACGTCGCCCCGGGCCGTCTCTCCGGTGGGACAGGGCACCATCACCACCATGGCCCCGGCGGACATGATCCAGTGCGCGATCGACTGCTCCACGTATTGCAGGGTCTTGCCCGTGAACAACGAGCGGTCGGGGTCAGCGTGTTGAAAACAGGCGGACAAACCAATCTTGAGGCGGCGGGTGGCGGGCATGGGGTCCTCCGGAGGGAATGCGGTTTGCGTGTCACCTACGAAAAAGAAATAATCGCACCAATTTGTAATATTGTGTCTGCGTGGTGTTTACCGGGAAAAGCCGGTGCACGGCCGATCGGGCGCACCTCCAGCACGCGCAGGACGAGCCGCTCCACGGCGCCCGGCAATGTGGCGTATGCAGTCTTTAATTTGTAACATTTGTCCTGTAGCATCTGAATAGCGTCGGTATCAATTGACAATTTCGTCAGAAATTTGCCCCCATTCATAAGAAGTCTATTTTGCAGAGTGAAATAAACTTGCTCCCATTGTTGACTTTACCTTTTGTCTCGCCGAACAATGGCCTGTCAGACAATCTAAACGCAAAACAAGAGCAACGTGAGCACCATCATCGCCCCAGGTCTCGTCGACCCACACGACCTCAGCACGGACCGTCAGTTCTCCATGAATCTGGCGCGTGGTTTAAAGGTATTGCGTGCATTCACGCCAACGGCGCGGTTGCTTGGCAACCGGGAGCTTGCGGACCGCACGGGTCTGCCCAAGCCAACCATCTCGCGCCTGACCTACACCCTCTCGCTGCTGGGCTACTTGAACCGTGATGCGGCGCATCAGAAGTACCGGCTCAGTCCCGGCACGCTGTCGCTGGTCCATCCCCTGCTCGCGAGCATCGCGGTGCGCCAGTTGGCCAAGCCAATCATGGAAGCGCTGGCGCGCAGCACCGGGTGCACCGTGAATCTGGGCATACGCGACCGCATCCACGTCGTGTACATCGAGTCGGTGCATTCCGACACGAGCAACCTGCACCATTCGGACATCGGCAGTGTGCGGCCGCTGTTGTCCAGCGCCATCGGGCGCGCGCTGATCCTGGCCTGCCCCGCGAAGGAGCAGGCGGCGATCATCAACTACCTGCGGGTACAGAACCGCACCCTGTTCGATACGCACCGGGTCATGTGGGAAGCCGACCAGAGGCTGTTTGCCGAGCGCTCCTACTGCCATTCGCGCGGCGACTGGTGCCAGGACGTGCATGCGGTCGCGGTCCCGCTGCGGCAGCCCGCGAACGAGCCGCCGCTGGCCATCAACTGCTCGCTGATCACGCACCGCGCGCAGAAGGACCGGCTGGTGCGCGAGGTCGTCCCGCTGCTGCGCGACGCGGTGTTCCGGCTGGAAACCGCGCAGGGCCTGCGCTGAAAGCCGGCCGCGCTGCGGCATGCCCCGCAATGTCCCCGCCATAGCAGCGGGTCATTGCGAAATCTTGCGCGCCTCTTCGATCTGGTATTCGAAATACCGTTGAAAGCCGAACGCGAGGCTCGCCATCAGCACGCTGGTGCCCACGAGCAGCGAAAGCACGATGGCGCCCACGGTGAGCCAGCGTGTTTCGCCGGCGGCGGCGTCAAGGGGCGCGGTGGGGTTGTAGCGGGCATTCCATGCATCGGGCGCCATCAGCGCGAACAGGATGGCGCGCAGCGCGCAGCCCGCGATGGTCAGGCCGAGCAGCGGAATCAGCACCCAGCTGTAATGGTCGTCCTGACCAAACTGTTGCACCCGCTCGACGCCGTAAATTCCCAGCGCCGTGGGGATGGGCAGCAGCCAGCCCGGCAGGTCCGCCAGGCCGTGCAGATAAAAGCGGTGCAGGCCCACGGGCCCGCCGACGAAAGCGAGCCAGGCCGCCAGGGTTTTGTTTTTCATGGTTTTGCTCATTCCGGCGCGGTGCGGTCTGCCTCGCCCAGGGGCTTTTCCATGAGCACGACGTCGCGCCAGGCGCCGAACTTCCAGCCCACGGACCGCATGATTCCCACCTCGGTAAAGCCCAGCGCGCGGTGCACGCCGATCGATCCCGCGTTCGCCGAGTCGCCGATGACGGCCAGCAGCTTGCGCACGCCCGCGGCCTCGGCCTGCGCCGCCACTTCGGTCAACAGCCTGCGCCCCAGACCCAGGCCGCGGGCGCTGTCGCTCACGTAGATCGAGTCTTCGGCC
This sequence comes from Verminephrobacter aporrectodeae subsp. tuberculatae At4, assembly GCF_000193225.1. Lineage (GTDB taxonomy): Bacteria > Pseudomonadota > Gammaproteobacteria > Burkholderiales > Burkholderiaceae_C > Acidovorax > Acidovorax aporrectodeae. The sequence continues at coordinate 8,690 of NZ_AFAL01000417.1, forward strand.
GAGAAACGGTACGCCGGGCGCGGCTTGAACCAGTTGGCGTAGGCAAAGCCCAACACTTGGCCGTCTTTCTCGGCGACCAGCCAGGGCAGGCCGCGCGCCAGCACATCCGCGCGGCGGGCGGCCATATCGGCTTCGCAAGGGGGATCGATCTCGAACGTCCCCGTGCCGTGGAGCACATGGTGCCGGTAGATGGCGGCAATGGCGGGGATGTCGCTGGCGGCGCTGGGGCGGATGGTGGGCATACCGTGGATAGGGATATAATTTCGGGTTTTGCAGCGGGGCGCTGGCTGGGTGGTCACGCCGCGTGTTTCAAACGAGACGAAACGCTGTGAATCATTGTGTATTTGCTTGGCTGGTTGCGGACATTGTGCGGCTCTCTGGGCAAGACTCGGGGTCACTCAGGGCCAATGGCGTACCGCAGGCCTCCCCCGAAGGATAAATCATGGTCGTCATTCGACTCTCCCGCGGCGGCTCCAAGGGCCGTCCTTTTTTCAGCATCGTCGTCGCCGACAGGCGCGTGCGCCGTGACGGCCGCTTCATCGAGCGCATTGGCTTCTACAACCCCAGCGCCAAGGAAAACGAAGAGGGTCTGCGCATCGTGCAAGACCGGCTGACGTACTGGCAGAGCGTGGGCGCCCAGTCCTCGCCCACCGTGGACCGGCTGGTCAAGCAGGCCGCCAAGAAGGTGGCCTGAAGTGCCCCGAAAAGGGCGGGCTCCGTTGGTTTGCCGCACGGAACCCGCCCTTTTTTCATTTTGCTTTCCCGTTCCGGAACCCCTGCATGGCCGCGAGCCTGCCCCTGGACCCCGCGCAGCTGCCTGACGACGCCGTCGAAGTGGGGCGTATTGCCGACGCCTGGGGGGTCAAGGGCTGGTTCAAGGTGCTGCCCCATAGCCGCGATCCGCAGGCTCTGTTCGCGTCCAGGCGCTGGTATCTGCAACCGTCCGAGCGTGGCGCCAAGACCTTCAGCGGCACGCTGCGGCTGTCCATTCTCCAGGCCAGGGAGCACGCCGACGTGCTCGTCGCGCAGGCGCAGGGAATCGACGACCGCGACGCCGCCGATTCCCTGCGCGGAGCGCGCATCTTCGTTGCACGCTCGGGTTTTCCATCGCCCGCGCAAGATGAGTACTACTGGGTCGATCTGATCGGCCTTCAGGTCAGCAACCGCGAAGGCGTGGCCCTGGGGCAGGTGCGCGAACTGCTGTCCACAGGCCCGCAGACGGTGCTGGTTCTGGCCTGCGAGCAGGACGGCAAGGCGCACGAGCGCATGATTCCTTTTGTCTCGGCCTTCGTGGACACGGTGGACCTGCCCGAGAAACGCATCATCGTCGACTGGCAGCCCGACTACTGACCAAGCCCCGCGCCCCGCATGCGCTTTGACGTCATCACCCTGTTTCCCGGGCTGTTTGCGCCCTTTCTCACGAGCGGCGTGACCCGCCGCGCGTACGCCGGCGGGCAGGTTGACGTGCGCCTGTGGAATCCGCGCGACCATGCCGAGGGCAATTACCGCCGCGTGGACGACCGTCCTTATGGCGGCGGCCCGGGCATGGTCATGCTCGCCGAGCCGCTGCTGCGCTGCCTGGAGGCCGTGCGTGCCGAACGCGCCGAACCGCGCGAGAGCCAAGCTCCGCTGCTGCTGTTTTCGCCCGTCGGCAGGCCGCTCGACCACGCCGCCGTGGAGCGCTGGTCGGCGAGCGCCGGGGCCATTCTGTTGTGCGGACGCTATGAGGGAATCGACCAACGCTTCATCGACGCGCACGTCGATCTGCAAATGAGCCTGGGCGATTTTGTTCTCTCAGGAGGAGAAATCGCCGCCATGGCCTTGCTCGACGCCGTCGCGCGCTTGCAGCCCGGCGTGCTCCATGACGCGGACAGCCACCAGTGCGAGAGCTTTCATCCCGTACTCGACGGCCTGCTCGACTGCCCGCACTACACCCGTCCCGAGGAATGGGCCGGGCGGCGGGTGCCTGCCGTCCTCGTATCCGGGCAGCATGCGCAGATAGCGCGCTGGCGCCGTGAGCAGCAACTGGCGATCACGTCGCGCAACCGGCCCGATTTGCTCGACGCGGCGCGCAAGGCCGGCCGCCTGAGCCCTGCGGACGAAGCGGCGCTCCCTGATGCCTGATGCCCTGGAGCGCAACGCGCCGGGGAATTGAATTGCTACAATCGAGGGCTTTTCGATCCTCTGGCCGGCCGTTTTGCAAGCCTCGCGCCGCTGCACAACCCTTGAGACGTCAATCCCGACGCTGCCACTTTGGGCGCGGCCAAGATCGCTGGGAATATAGCCATGAACCTGATCCAGACTCTGGAAGCGGAAGAAATCGCCCGCTTGAACAAGACCATCCCGGACTTCTCCCCGGGCGACACGGTGATCGTGAGCGTGAACGTGGTCGAAGGTACGCGCAAGCGCGTGCAGGCTTACGAGGGGGTGGTCATCGCCAAACGCAACCGCGGCCTGAACAGTGGCTTCACCGTGCGCAAAATCTCCAGCGGCGAAGGCGTGGAGCGCACCTTTCAGACCTATAGCCCGCTGATCGCCGGAATCGAGGTCAAGCGCCGCGGCGACGTGCGCCGCGCCAAGCTGTACTACCTGCGCGCGCGCAGCGGCAAGTCGGCACGCATCAAGGAAAAGCTGCCCGCGCGCACCAAGGCCGTAGCCCCCGCCGCGTAACGGCCATCACGGAATGGCGCATGGGGCGCGCGCGCCGGCCAAGCCACTGCGCCGCCTCAGCCGCATCAACCGATAAAGGCGTCGCCCCCCGGATTGCGGCTGCGCAGCTGCTGCTCCAACTGCCCCACGTACGCGGCCGTGGTGTTGTCCGACTCCTCGGCCCGCGCTGCGAGGCGCGCTTCCAGCTGATCCAGCCGCGCCAGGAACGCTGCATGGGTCTGCTGGCTCTGGGCGTCCAGGAACGCGCGCAGTTCGGTGAAACGCGAGGCCTCGGCCTTGTCGGCCAGGTCGCGCTGGGCCTGCAACTCCTTGGTGTGGCGGCGCGTTTCCAGGAGGACGGAGCCATGCAGCGAAAGCACATAGGCCAGGAAGAAGGTGCCCAGCAGCGCTGTGAGCGCCAGCATCAAGAGCCCCAGCGGAGCTTCCACGGAGACCAGCCCCAGCGATATCTGCGAGGGGGTCGTCAGGGCGGGCCAGTTCAGGACCGCCAGCGCCACGATGCTCAGCACCGTCAAGAGCAGAACGAAGGAACGCAATTGCATGGGGAATCTCCGGTAGACGACGCCCGGCCAGGGCGGCCGATCACATCGATGCGACCGTTGTAATGTATGCGGTGGCGCTCACCGCCACCCCGCCCGGGCGCAATTTCCGGCCGCATCCTGCTGCGGACCCTGACCCTGGTGCAGAGTCGGTATCAGTTGGTCTGCGACAACTGCTCCAGGATGGCGGGATTTTCCAGCGTGCTGATGTCTTGCGTGATGGCCTCCCCCTTGGCAATGCTGCGCAGCAGGCGGCGCATGATCTTGCCGCTGCGCGTCTTGGGCAGGTTGTCGCCAAAGCGGATGTCCCGGGGCTTGGCGATCGGGCCGATTTCCTTGGCCACCCAGTTGCGCAGTTCGTTGGCGATCTGCCCGGCCTCCTCGCCCGTGGGGCGCGCGCGCTTGAGCACCACGAAGGCGCAGATGGCCTCCCCCGTCACGGCGTCGGGGCGGCCCACCACGGCGGCCTCGGCGACCAAGTCGGTCTTGGCGACCAACGCCGATTCGATCTCCATCGTTCCCATGCGGTGGCCCGAGACGTTGAGCACGTCGTCGATGCGGCCCGTGATGCGAAAGTAGCCGCGGTCGACGCTGCGCACCGCACCGTCGCCGGCCAGGTAATAGCCCCTGAGTTCCTCGGGGAAGTAGCTCTTTCTGAAGCGCTCGGGGTCGTTCCAGATGGTGCGGATCATGCTCGGCCAGGGCCGCTTGATGACCAGGATGCCGCCCGCGCCGTGGGGCATGTCGCGGCCCGTCTCGTCGACGACGGCAGCAGCGATTCCGGGCAGCGGCAGCGTGCAACTGCCCGGAACGAGCGGGGTGGCCCCGGGCAGCGGCGCAATGACGTGGCCGCCGGTTTCGGTCTGCCAGAAGGTGTCCACGACGGGGCAACGCCCGCCCCCCACGTTCTGGTGGTACCACATCCAGGCCTCGGGGTTGATGGGCTCGCCCACGCTGCCCAGGATGCGCAGGCTCGACAGGTCGGAGCGCGCGGGGTGCACGGCCGCGTCGGCTTCGGCCGCCTTGATGAGCGAGCGGATGGCCGTGGGCGCGGTGTAGAAGATCGTGCACCGGTGGCGCTCTATCATCTGCCAGAAGCGGCCCGCGTTCGGGAACGTGGGGACGCCTTCGAAGATGATCTGCGTGGCGCCCGCGGCCAGCGGGCCGTAGGCCACATAGGTGTGGCCCGTGATCCAGCCGATGTCTGCGGTGCACCAGAAGACATCGTCCGCGCGCAGGTCGAAGGTCCAGTCCATGGTCATCTTGGCCCACAGCAGATAGCCGCCCGTGCTGTGCTGCACGCCCTTGGGCTTGCCGGTGGAGCCGCTGGTGTACAGGATGAACAGCGGGTGCTCGGCGCCCACGGCAAGCGCCGCGCAATCCGTGCTCTGGCCCGCGAGCGCCTCGGCAAAGCTCTTGTCGCGGCCGGCCCGCATGGCGCAGGCCGTGGCCGTGCGCTGATAAACGAACACGTTGCGCACGCCGTCGCAGCCGCCCATGGCCAGGGCTTCGTCGATGGTCGTCTTCAGCGGCAGTTCCTTGCCGCCGCGCATCTGGCAGTTGGCGGTGACCACGGCCACGGCGCCCGCATCGACGATGCGCTCGTGCACGGCCTTGGCGCTGAAGCCGCCAAACACCACGCTGTGCGTGGCGCCAATGCGGGCGCAGGCCTGCATCGCGACCACGCCCTCGATGGACATGGGCATGTAGATCAGCACCCGATCCCCCTTGGCGACGCCGTGCGCCTTGAGCGCATTCGCAAACTGACCCACGCGCGCGAACAGTTCCCTGTAGCTGACGCGGGTCAGCGCGCCGTCGTCGGCCTCGAAGACGATCGCGGTCTTGTTCTCGGTGGGCGTGCCGACGTGGCGGTCCAGGCAGTTCGCCGAGGCATTCAGTTCACCGTCGGCAAACCACTGGAAAAACGGCGCGTTGGACGCATCGAGCGTGCGCGTAAAGGGTCGGCTCCACTGCAGGTTGCTGCGCGCCTGGCGCGCCCAGAACCCCTCGAAATCCCCGTCCGCCTCGGCGCACAGCGCCGCGTATGCAGCCATGCCGGACACGCGCGCAGCCTGGACGATGGCGTCCGCCGGAGGGAATACGCGGTTCTCGACCAGCATGGACTCGATGGCGGACGCGGGCGCGGACGCAGTCATGGTTTTGTCTCCTTGATCGCATGATGAAACGGGCCGGTACTGTCGGACCCGGCGCTTACGGGCCACTGACGGGCCACGGACGGGCGTGGATTTGATCACACCACCAGGGGTGCTTACGCACTGGCCAGGGCACCGCAGCCGCCACGCTGCGTGGCCAGCAAGCCATCGCACCGCGGGGGGGTTGCGCCATCGATCGATTCCACGTGGCCCAAACACTCATAATGAGCGCACATGAACAGAGAACCCACTCCTGAATCCAGCTACACGATCGCGCGTTTCTGGCGCTGTGCCCTGCAGGTAAACCCGTTCGGCTACCAAACCCAATACCACGGCATCGAACACGGGCTGGATGAAGCTGCTTACAATCAGCAGGTGCTCGACCAGTGCCGGGCACTTGAAATCACGGTAGTTGGCGTTGCGGACCACGGCAGCGTCGATGCAGTCGATGGTTTGCGCCGGTTCCTCGAACCACACGGCATCATCGTCTTTCCCGGTTTCGAGATTGCGTCCAGCGAGAAAGTACACATGGTCTGCCTGTTTCCCGAAGACACGACCACAGATCAATTGAATCGATACCTGGGCAAGCTGTCTCTCACAGATCCCGGGGATACGGTGCAGCCTTCCAACAAAACCTGTCTCGACCTTGCGCGGATAATTTTCGATTGTGGTGGTTTCTGGTATGCCGCGCACATGACCGGCGCCAACGGCCTGCTGCATCTGAACCAAGCTGGCGGGGGACTTTCCCACATATGGAAGGACGAGACGTTGGTCAAAGCTGGCCAGATTCCCGGACCCCTCGAGGATTTGCCACAAAACCACAAGCAAATCGTCCTCAACAAAGACCCGAACTACCGCCGCGCGCACCACATCGCGCTCCTGAATGCCAAGGATGTGGTCACGCCCGATGATTTGGCCAATCCACGCGCGAGCAGCTGGATCAAGATGACACGGCCGGGTTTCGAAAGCTTTCTTGCTGCATTCAAGGATCCTGATTCACGCATTCGACTCGGATTTCCGCCCGAGGCGCACTATTCACGCATGGAGAAGCTGCGCTTTCATGGCGGCTACCTTGACGGCATCGGTATCGAGCTGTCGGCACATCTGAATGCCGTGATCGGCGGGCGTGGGACCGGTAAATCGACGCTGATCGAATGCCTGCGCTACGTACTCGACGTGCCACCGCGTGCGCTCTCCGCCAAACGACAGCATGATGAAATCATCAAGGCAAACCTGGGAGCCGGTGGGCGCATCGCATTGGAGGTGATCTCGCGCACGCAGAACGGCAGACGCTATTCGGTATCTCGTCGCTATGGTGAGCCTTCCGTCGTCAAAGACGATGCGGGGCAGGTATCGACCTTGCAACCGCGCGATCTTCTACCGCGCATCGAGATCTACGGTCAAAATGAAATCCTCGAGCTGGCCCGCGACCCTGCCAGCCAGGCAGCCATCTTGAATCGCTTTCTACCGAGCGGCAGCACGCTGACTGACGAACTCGGCGTCATTGCCAGGCAATTGATCAACAACCGCAACAAGCTGTTGACCGCTGCGCGGCAGAAGGACGATTTGCAGACGCAGGTTGCACGGCTGCCCAAACTGACCGAACAGGTGCAGCAGTTCAAGTCACTGGGTCTTGAAGACAAACTGGCCCTGGTGCCTCAACTGGAGCGCGAGAAGCAACTCGCCGAGCGCGTCAGCGAAGAACTCACCCGCGTGGCCGAGGGATTGGTCATGCTCAACGACAACCTTCCCGATACCGCGTTTCTCAGCGACAAGGCGCTTGACGGGCTGCCACATGCCCAGATCATGGTCCGCATGCGTGCCGCGCTCAATGGGCTCGGCAAGGAGATCACGACCCGACTCGCGGGGCTCCGGGAATTGCATGCTGCAACGACGATGGCGACCGATGCACAGCAGGCCGAATTGAAAAGCAAACTCGACGCCGAATCAGCGGCTCTTGAAAGGGTCTTCACAAACCTGCCCACCTTCGCAGGCAGGCCGGGCCGCGACGTGGGCCGGGCCTATCAGGAACTGCTGCGGGAGATCGAAACCATCCGCCCCAGCGAAGCGCGTGCAGGCAGCATGGATCGGTTATTGCACGAACTCCATGGCCAACGACGCGATCTGCTGGACGCATTTTCGCAACTGCGGGACCAGCGCACCGACGAGTTGCGCCAGGCCACCAGAAAACTCAACCGCAAGCTCGATGGCAAGCTGAGGCTGGATCTGAAGGCCGGGGCACAGCGCAGGGCGCTGAAAGAACTCCTGCTGCGGGTGCCCGGTCTCGGGGAAAAGAAACTTGCCTGGATCGATGAATCCGGAGAGAACCTGACCGTGCCCGCACTGGTCAAGGCAATGCGCGACGGCGAAAGCGCCATCGAGGCGCTGACCTCGGACTGGGGGATTCAGCCCTCGGCGATCGAGGCCCTGGCCCGCCTCGACCGCAGCCTGGTGCTGGAAATCGAAGAAATCGACCTGCAAGATCAGATCCTGATCGAACTGAACATCGCGCACGAGGGTGCGTTGTTCAAGCCGCTGGATCAACTCTCCACGGGGCAGCAGTGCACGGCAATCCTGCACCTGCTGCTGTTGAAGAACGACGACCCGCTCATCATGGACCAGCCCGAGGACAATCTGGACAATGCCTTCATCGCCGAACGGATCGTGACCCAGTTGCGCGGAGCAAAGACCGAGCGGCAGTTCCTGTTCGCCACCCACAACGCAAACATCCCGGTGTTCGGCGATGCCGAGTGGATCGGTATCTTCTCGTCCGATGGATCCCGCGCACAAATGCCCGCCACGGCGCAGGGCTCCATCGACGTGCCGGATATTCGCGACCGCGTCGCCGAAATCCTGGAAGGTGGCCGGGAGGCGTTTTCCCGGCGCAAGGAAAAGTACGGTTTTTAGAGAGAGAAGATAGATGCTCAAAACGGAGTTGCTGGAAATCATTGCAAATGGCGAAAACTCGGGCGTCGAGTTCAAACGCGATGACATCCGCGCCGACGCGCTCGCCAGAGAAATCGTCGCAATGGCCAACCTGCGCGGCGGCATGGTTCTGCTCGGCGTCGAGGACGACGGCACAATCTCCGGCATCCAGCGCGGGAACCTCGAGACTTGGGTGATGGATGCCATCCTGGGGCATGTGCATCCCATGCTGCTGCCGTTCTACGAAGTCGTTGCGCTTGATGGCGGTCAACGCGTCGCGGTGGTTTCGGTCACGACGGGAAGCAGCAAGCCGTACGTCCTTCGCCACAACGGCCGCGAAGAGATCTATATCCGCGTCGGAAGTACCGTGCGATTTGCCGACCGCAACCAGCAAGCGCGACTGTTTGCGACGGGAGGCCTGCTGCACAGCGAAACCATGCCCGTCTCCGGAGCGACTATTCATGCCTTGGACCGCGAACGCCTCCAAGACTATCTTCTGAGCTGCGCTGGCGACCGCGAACTGCCAGCGACGGAAGTTGCGTGGATCGATCGCATGCTGGGCTTGGGCTTCATGACCGACGTCCATGCGGCGGCGCCGGTTTGCACCATTGCCGGCCTGGTGTTGTTTGGCCGCACACCGCGCCGCTTCCTGCGTCAAGCGGGCATCCGGTGGATGGCGTTCAGCGGTATCGACAAGAGTTACCAAGCGCTTGACGACACGATTCTTGATGCGCCTCTGGTCGGCCGCTTTGCGCGCCAGGATGGTGGCGCGCGCGAATTGCTCGAACGCGGCCTGATCGAAGACCTGATGGACAGGCTGCAAGGCCAGCCTCTCGTCAGCACGGAGGGTGAAAACCTGGGCGACGGCCTGCGCCGGGAGCGTATCTGGCACTACCCGCCCGAGTCCTTGCGGGAGGCCGTTGTGAATGCGCTGGCGCACCGGGATTGGACCCGCACACCCGAAGTCGAGATCGTC